>CALMQD010000200.1 GCA_937871415.1 uncultured Phycisphaerales bacterium
GCAATCAACGAACGCCCAACCTTCAGTCCCTTCTGGCACCGCGTGCGGGCGATGCGCCCGCGTCTGCGTCCGCACGTGCAGATCTCGCGTCAGAGATACCGCGGGCGGCGCTGGCACGTCGTGCACGACCCGACGAGCAACCAGTTCTACCGCCTGAACCCGATCGCTTACGACTTCGTGATGCTGCTCGACGGCCGCCGCACGGTCGAGGAGTCTTGGAAGGCCTCGCTGGGCAAGTTCGGCGATGACGCGCCGACGCAGAACGAGGTCATCCAGCTCATCAGCCAGCTGTACAGCTCGGACCTCTTGAGCGTCGACACGACGCCCGAGACCGAACAGCTCCTGACGCGCGGGCGCGACCGCCTCAAGAAGCGCATGGCGGCGCAGGCGATCGGGATCATGTACTTCAAGCTCCGCATCATGAACCCCGACCGGGTTCTGACGGCGCTCGAGCCGATCTTCCGTCCGCTCATCAACCGCGTCGGGCTTGTCCTGTGGGCCCTGCTGGTGGGCTACGCCGCGTACTCCATCACCGAAGCGGGCAAGTGGCACGCTTTCTGGTCGCAGGTCGACAACTACTTCGACCCCAACAACTACGGGCTCATCCTCGCGGCCTATGTCATCACGAAGCTCTGGCACGAACTGGGGCACGGCATCATCTGCAAGCGGTTCGGCGGGCAGGTCCCCGAGTTCGGCGTGATGCTGCTGGTGCTCATCCCCTCACCGTTCGTCGACGCCTCCGCGTGCTGGGCCTTCCCGAGCAAATGGAAGCGCATGGCCGTGGGCGCCGGCGGCATGCTCTTCGAGTGGGTGCTCGCGTCGATCGCGGCGCTGGTGTGGGTGCACTCCGATCGCGGCACGACGCAGCAGCTCGCGTTCAACATCATGTTCACGTCGAGCGTGGCGACGGTGCTCTTCAACGCCAACCCGCTCATGCGCTTCGACGGCTACTACATGCTCGCGGACCTTCTGGAGGTGCCGAACCTGGCGCAGCGGTCCAACCGCATGCTGCAGTACTACTTCCAGAAGTACGTGTACCGCCTGCGGAACCTGACGCCGCCGAGCTCGCTCCCCGGCGAGGCGGCGATCCTGACGGTGTACGGGATCCTCAGCGGCGCGTACCGCATCTTCCTGTTCTTCTCGATCACGCTCTACATCCTGGGCAAGGCGTTCGCGGTGGGCCTCGTGCTGGCCGCGTGGACGGCCGCGGCTTGGTTCCTCATCCCGGCCGGCAAGTTCATCCACTGGCTGGCCTCGAGCCCGCAGCACCACGACAAGCGGGCGCGCTCGATCGCGGTGTCGCTGGCGATGGTCGGCGCGGTGCTGGTGCTGGTCGGGTGGATCCCGATGCCCGACCGGCGTCGCGGCATCGGCGTGGTGGAGAGTCAGACGCAGGCGGGCGTGTTCTTCAAGGCCGACGGGTTCGTGGTCGCGTGCCACAAGCGGATCGGTGAGCACGTCGAGGCCGGCGAGCCGATCCTGACCCTCGAGAACCCCGAGCTCGTGCAGCAGCGACTGTCGATGCTCGCCGACATCAGCGACATGGAAGTGCAGGAACGGCTCGCGATGCAGAACAGTGAGCCGGCGGGCGCACAGATCGCGCGCGAGCGCCTGGCGGTGGTGCGCGAGCAGCTGGCCGAGGTGCAGAAGCGGCTCGACGACCTCGTCGTGCGCTCCCCGAGCACGGGCGTGGTCGTCACCCGCAACCCCGAGCAGATGCTCGGGTCGTACGTCCGCCGGGGCGAGCCCTTGTGCGAAGTGGTTGACGTCACGCAGGTCCACATCGCGGCAGTCATGGACCAGCGTCAGGCGGGGTGGCTCGCCGACGTGCCGCGGAACCAGTACAAGGTCGAGATCCGGCCCGTGTCGGAGGTCTCGCGGGTGATGGAGGGGTCGGAGGTGCGGTTCCCCGGCGCGGGCAACCGGATTCTCCCGAGCCGCGCCCTGGGCATCCCCGGCGGCGGCAAGGTGGAGACCGAGGCCAAGGACGAGTCCGGGCGCGTCGCCAAGCGTCCGGTGTTCCCGGTCGAGATCGAACCGGTCAATGTCCAGGAACTGCTGGGCAGTTCTCTCCCCGGCACGCGCGTCCACGTGCGGTTTACGCTGGAAGACCGCCCGTGGCTGTGGCAGTGGTGGGAACGCCTGGAGCGTGAAATCCAGGGGCGCGTGAAACTCTGACTCGTGCGCCCGCGCGGCGCAAGGAAGGAAAGGAGATCAACCGCCGAGACTTCGGCGACGCCTGCATGTCCCAAGCGCTGACCAAGTACAACGCCCTGTACCAGTCGATCCAGAGCCGCCGGCGACGTCCGGCGACGCACAAGGGGCTCGACCTCATCGCGTCTCACACCGCGATGAAGTTGCGTCACCGGCGGGTCACGCTCGCGATGCTCCGGCGTGAGGCGCACGCGATCGACGCGCTGGCCAAGGACCTGCGGACGCACTCGGACGCGGCGCTCGACGAGCACGTGCGCGAACTGCGCGAACTCTTCGTCCGCGGGCGCCAGAACCGCGAGGTCGAACGGCGTGCGTTCGCCGCGGTGCGAGAGGTGGCGCGGCGCGTCACGGGCGAGGAGGCGTACATCGTCCAGCTCATGGGCGCCCTGGCGCTCTACCACAACCGGATCGTCGAGATGGTGACCGGCGAGGGCAAGACGCTCACCGGCTCGATCGTTGCGCCGCTGCTGGCCTGGCGCCACCGGCACCTGCACATCTTCACGGTGAACGACTATCTCGCGGCGCGCGACGCCGACAGCCGCCGCCCGATCTACCGGCGCTGCCTCTGCGACGTCGGCGCCATCACGCAGGAGATGGACGAGAGCCAGCGCTTCGGCGTCTACGCGATGAGCATCATCTACGGAACGCCCAAGCAGATCACCGCCGACTATCTGCGCGATCAGATCCGCCTGGGAACGCTCAACTCGGCGTGGGCCGGGCGGCGGATGATCCTGGGCGCTTCGGCGGAGTACTCGCCGCACGCGGCGACCGGGCCGATGATCCCCGGGCTCCGCGCGGCGCTGGTGGACGAGGCCGACGCGGTGCTGATCGACGAGGGGGTCGTGCCGCTCATCATCGCACGCTCGCGGCGCGAGGACGAGATGGCGCAGGTCTACAAGGACGCGCAGCAGATCGCCGACAAGCTCGACGAGAACGCCGACTTCAGGCTCTTCCCGGTCGACAAGCGCGTCGAGCTCACCCGGCGCGGGCAGCACCGGTGCGCGTCGATGTTCGCGGGCCTCTCCGAGCCGATCTGGCGCGCGCCGCGCCGGGCCCAGGAACTCGTCCGCCAGGCGCTGGTGGCGCGCCACTGCTACAAGCGCGGGCACCAGTACGAGATCGTGGACGGACGCGTCGTGATCGTCGACGAGTACACGGGGCGATTCCTGCCCGACCGGTCGTGGGAGCACGGGCTGCACCAGCAGGTCGAGGCCAAGGAAGGGCTCGACGTCACCGCCGACCGCGAGACCCTCGCCCGCATCAGTTTCCAGCGGTTCTTCCGCATGTACCCGGTCCTGTGCGGCATGACGGGCACCGCCGCCGACGCCGCCATCGAGATGGAGAAGGTCTACCAGCGCCCGGTGACCGTCATCCCGACCAACCGCCCGGTGATCCGCAGGGCGATGCCGGCGCGCGTCTTCGCCGGCCAGCGGGCCAAGTGGGACGCGGTGCTCGAGTCGATCGTCAACATCCACCACCAAGGGCGGCCGATCCTCGTCGGCACGCGCTCCATCGAGGCGAGCATCCTCGTCGCCGAACGCCTGACGGCCCGCGGCATCCCGCACCGCGTGCTCAACGCGACCTTCGACAAGGAAGAGGCCGAGATCGTCTCGATGGCGGGCAAGCACGCGACCATCACCGTCGCCACGAACATGGCCGGACGCGGCACCGACATCAAGCTCGACCGCGAGGCCCACGAGGCCGGCGGCCTGCACGTCATCCTGACCGAGATGCACACGGCCAAGCGCGTCGACCGGCAGTTCATCGGTCGCGCCGGCCGCCAGGGCGACCCCGGGTCGAGCCAGGTCTTCATCAGCCTCGACGATGAACTCGCCCGGCTTTACGCGCCCCGGGCGTTCCGGTCCCTCGAGCGCATCGCGGCCGGGAAGGACGAGCTCTTCGGCCCGCTCGCCCGCGCCAGCGCGAGGCTCATGCGTGCCGCGCAGAAGCGTGCGGAAACCCGCGCCCGGCGCAACCGCGCTGAGGTGCTTCGCCAGGACGACTGGATCGAGAAGCACCTTCCCGGGATGTGACGCTTGGTGCGACCGCGAGGGGGCAAGGGAGACGTTCAGTCTTTGAAACCCGGCGCCCGATCCAGCAGCCCCGAGAGATCCGGCAACTTCCGAACGATCTGCACGGTGCCGCCGGTGTGTTCAAGGGGTCGGTCGTAGTTGCCCGCGCCGACATAGACGCCGACGATCTCGATGCGACCCCCGGCCGGTGCGGTCCGGTCGGGAAGCCAAACGACGGCGGGGCCGCCGCTGGCGCCCTGAAACACGCTCCCCGCATCGGTCTCGACAAAGAGCAGGTCTGAGCGGGGGAACTGGGGTGAGTCGGCGATCTCGACGACGCGAGCGGGGATGATGCTGACATCAAGGGAGCGGAGTTTGGCGCGGCTGGGCCAGGGTTCCGGTCCGCGCCAGAAACCGAGGATGTAGACGCGTTCCCCCTCGCGCCGCGTCGTCGGCCGGGGCGTGAGGGCCGCGACGCTCGGGTTGAAGGGCGTGTCGAGGGGCTCGGCGACGCGGAACACCGCCCAGTCGTTGGCGGTGCCGGCGCCCTCGCCGGCCGCCAGGCGCGTGAACCGGACCGGCTTGCCCCGGGCTTGACCCGCGGCCCGCAGCTCGATGTCGTCCCCCCGTCGCGGCAGGACGTGGCGGGCCGTGATAAACGTCGATTCGCCCACGCGCACCGCCGAGCCAGCGTTGCCCCAGGGCGTGATGACCTGGTAGACCGGCACGGCATCGAACGAGGCGATCGCCGGCTCCTGCACAGCCGATGCCTCTTCCACCCCGGAGATCCGCGCGCAAGCCCCGGACAGCACGCTCAGGCCGACCAACAGCGTGCTCATGGCTTGGGAGAATCGACCCCGCCGGCCCGGGCCAGTTTGTCGTAAAGTATTTACAGGCATATACTTGGGACGCTTTTCCAATCGCGACTGACGCGCCGTTGATTCGTCTTGGGCGTTCAACGTCGAACCTGTTCAGCCGCATACCCGGGGGATGAACCCCCGCTCACAAGAGGCGCGACAGGCTGAGGGCCGTATACTGGCCATGGAGCGGCCGGTTCACGTTCCGGGTGGGCTGCCCGGACCGAGCCGGGACTTCAGACACGCATGGGGCGGGGCGGATCGGCGGGGCAGGGGAAGAAGGCGAGGACGCGTGGAAGCGTACGAGAAGCTCAAGAGGCTGGTCGCGGAAGTGGAAGAGGACCTTCGCAAGGCCGAGGGCGGCAACAAGGCCGCGGGCACCCGTGTGCGTCAGACCATGCAGGACATCAAGGGCGCCGCGCAGGAGATCCGTGAAGCGATCCTGTCGCTGCGGGGCAAGGGCGAAGAGGGCGAAGCCAAGAAGTAAGTCCGGCTGAGCCCGCGGCGGGCATCGAGACCGGGCCGCGTCGGCCCGGTTGCAGCAGGAGCGGGATTGACGATGTCGAGTGTCTCGGCACACGAGCGAGGCGGGCAGCACGCCCATGCACACGCCGGCACGGGCCACCGTGACGCGCGCGAGGGCGATAAGACGCGCGCCCCGCACGACGCCCAGCCTCGTGGCGGCGGTGAACCGCTCAACGGGCACGCGTTACCCAAGGGACTCCTGGTTGATCTGTCGAAGATCGACCTGTCTCAGCGGCTGATGAACCGCGCGGATCTCGAGCGGATGATGCCGCACCGCGGCAACATGCTGCTCCTCGACCATCTGATCTGGCACTCGCCGGACTGGAAGCAGGGCGTGGCCCTCAAGCACGTCCGCAACGACGAGTTCTGGGTTCCGGGGCACTTCCCGGGCCGCCCCCTGCTGCCGGGCGTGCTGCAGGTGGAGGCGGGGGCCCAACTCGCGGTGCTGATGTACAACGGGCGCTTCCCCGAGCCCCTCACGCCGGCCTTCACCCGCATCGAGTCTTGCTCGTTCCGATCGATGGTGCAGCCGGGAGATGAGCTCTACCTGCTGTGCCAGGAACTCAAGTGGTCACGGCGCGGGTTCACGTGCGACATCCAGGGTCTGTGCAACCAGAAGGTCACGTTCGAGGCCCAGGTGCAGGGGCTGGTGATCTGAATCACACGCACCGGGCGCGCCTTCGAGCCGCGACCAAGTTCAGCGAAAACCGAGTCATGCCGCCGCACGCGATGCCCGGGGACCGCGAAGGGCTTGTGGCTACTTCGACCACAGCGCCGCGAACACAGCGCCGGTGATCAGGCCGTAGACGACTCCGTCCACGAAGTTCAGGATCATGGCGCGCCGCGACTCCTGGAACCACATATTGCAGACGACGCCGCCGCACGCATGGGCCAGCACGCCCGCCGTGCCGAAGACCCGGAACGCGTGCGAGAACGGACCCACGGCGGGGATGCCGGCGGCCGTGCCGAGGTACGCGATGAGCACGCCGATGAAGATGTAGAACAGGAAACTCAGGATCATCGGGCGGCCCATGTTGATCGGCTTCCAGACGCGGAGGATGCCCATCGGCTCCTTCATCGCCGCCTTGCGTTCCTCCGGCGACTGCCCCTTGCACTTCTTGAAATCCGGGTAGCCGTAGACGCCGGGCGCGATGTTGTGGGCCTTGACGAGATTGCTCAGTTCGCTCTCGGCGTCGGGCGTCAGCGACTTCATGTCGTCGCCGTGGTGATTGATCGCCATCCACGCGATGGCGCTGGCGACCCACACCGCGGCCGCGGAGGCCAGGATCGGCATCCAGTGTGCAATGATGAACTCCATGCGCGTTGGTCCTTCAGAAGAGGGGCGAGACCGCTCGAAAACCGGCGGGCGGCAGGGACCGACGGCGGCACAGTTTCATCGATGCGGCGAGAAGATGCAAGCGTTCGAATCGTTTGCTCGTGCTCAGATCAGGGACGGCGGCGGCGGAACGCGGGCGCGCCGAATACGCTGGGATGGCGATGAACGCCCGTGACCTGCTCAAGCCGCTGCGGGAGTTGCCCGACCCGCTGCCGATGCCCTCGGCGGTCGGGGTGTTCCATTGCACGATGACCCCCCCGGGGAGCAAGAGCCTGACCAACCGGGCGTTGCTCCTGGCGGCGCTGTCGTCGGGGACGAGCACGATTCGGGACGTGCTTGCGGACGCCGACGACGCGCGGGTGATGGTCCGGGCGCTGAACGCGCTCGGCGCTCGGGTCGGTGTAAACGTCGATGCGCAAGGGCGGCCGGTGGCGCGGGTCGAGGGTGTGGGCGGTCGGTGGCGACCCATCGGCACGAGCACCCGGCTGGACCTGCACAACGCGGGCACGGCCACGCGCTTCCTGGCCGCGGCGGCGCTACTTGCACCGGAGGGTTCGTCGGTCGCGATCGACGGCGATGCGCGGATGCGGGAGCGCCCCATCGGCGAACTCGCGGAACTGCTCGGGAAGCTCGGCGCGGACGTCGCGTTCGAAGGCCGTCACGGGTACCCGCCGCTGCGCATCGCGCCGCCGAAGGGGGCGTTCGACCAGCGCCCGGTGCTGCGCGTGGGACGCACAGCGTCCAGCCAGTTCATCTCGGCGCTGCTGCTGATCGGGCCGGCGCTCCCGGGCGGGCACGGCCTGCGCGTGGAGTTCACCGAAGCCCCGACC
>CALMQD010000201.1 GCA_937871415.1 uncultured Phycisphaerales bacterium
CGTCGCCCTTCTGGCGTTCCTCCGCACGGTCGAGCAGTCGGCGGCAGGCTTCGATCTCGTCGCTCGTCAGTTCTTCGCCTTCAACCAGGTGGGCCAGCATCTGGCTCACGGGCCGTCGCGAGCCGAAGACACGCGACAGGAACGTGCGGCTCTCGGCCCGGGCCACCTCGTCGCGCGAAACGATCGGGTGGTACTCGTACGTCTTGCCGTGGGTGATGTACGCGACCGCACGCTTGCGTACCAGGCGCGAGAGGAGCGTCTTGACGGTCTGCGGAGCCCAGTTCTGCGCCGAAGGGTCCTCGGCGCGGGCGAGGCGCTCGATCACCTGGAGAGCGGAGAGTCCGGGGCCCGGGCCTTCGCGCCCGGCGCAGGGATCACGGTGCGCATCCTGATGGTCCCAGAGGACCTTCATGACCTCCCATTCGGCGTCAGAAATCTGGGGGAGTTTCTTGGGCATGGCTCGTTCCGCGTTGGTTTACACTTGTAGTCGGACGTTCATAGTCTACATCTGTAATCGATTCTGTCAATCGACGCCAGCGGAATTCTGATCAAGTCGTAAAGCGTTCACTATCAGTTGTTTACAAAATACGACGAGAATATCTTTTGAAAGTCCACAGGGCACTCGGGTGCTCGGCGTACCGTTCCCTGTCCGACGCCGGGCCAAGGCACCGCCCGGCACAAGACAAGGAGGTTCCCATGCCCCGATTGAACAAGATCGAGCCCGCCCACGCGTCCGGCAGAGTCAAGGAGATCTTCGAAGGGCCGCTCAAGAGCGCCCAGAAGAACATCTTCAAGCACATGGCCAACTCGACCGCGGCCCTCGAGGTCTACGTCGCGATGTCCGGCGCGCTCAAGCACAGTTCGCTCTCCGACAAGGAGCGCGAGGCGATCCAACTGGCGATCGGCCAGGCGAACAACTGCCACTACTGCATCGATGCGCACACGGCCATCGGCAAGATGTCGGGCCTGACCGAAGCGCAGACGATCGAGGCGCGGAAGGGGCGCATGAGCGACCCCAAGCTCCACGCGCTCGTGCGCTTCGCGCTGGCGATCCAGGAGAAGAAGGGCTTCGTGAGCGACGCCGACGTCGCCGCGTTCAAGCAGGCGGGTTACACGGATGCGTCGGTCGCCGACGCCGTCGCGTGCTATGCGCTCGCGCTCTACACGAACTACTTCAATCACGTGAACGAGACCGAGAGCGACTTCCCCGCCGCGCCCAAGATCTGATGGGCGGGCGGGTCCGTCGAGGCGCGACGATCGATGCGCCCGGCGCCGGTGGTTCGACACCGGCGCCGCTTGGTTGCGCGGACTTCGGCGTGCGGCGAGTCGCGCCGATCACGGGTCGGTCGGAACGTCGGCCGTCTGCGTGGCGTTCGACGGCTGCTCCGCGGGCGCCGGGCCCGGGTTGAGCAGTGGGGGGAGCGGCCCGATCACCGCGATGGAGGGCTGGATGAGGCCCGGCGCAGGCTTGGGGAGTTCGGGGAGCGTGGGGCCGAACAGCGGGGACCAGACCGCGACGGCCTCGTAG
>CALMQD010000202.1 GCA_937871415.1 uncultured Phycisphaerales bacterium
TGAGCAAACGGGAGCACGCCGACGGTCGGCGCGATCAGCGGCATGATCTCGGCGAACTCAGCGAGTCGGTTCCAGGCGTCCAGAGGCGTGAAGCCCTGCGTGACGAGTTTTCGTGATGCCGCCACGAACTCGCACGCGACCTGCCAGAGGAGGACGCAATCCTGAGTTTGCGCGATCAGGTCGAGCGCTCGAGATTGCTTGGCGGGGTCTCGCTTGTCGCAAGCGTAGATCAGGATGTTGGTGTCAACCGCGTTCATGCAGCGCGTCGCGGGAGGGGTAGCCATTGGTGGACGTGAAGTTCATGCCTGCGACGCCTGTTCGCAGGCGGGCGACCGCCGCGGCACGGTCCTGTGAGTTCGGCGTGTCGAGACTCTGGACGATGAGACGGACGCGCTGATGGTCGCGAAGATTGAGCCGCTCAGCGGGGCGGAGCACGCCACCGTCGTAGATCGCCTCCGTGATCTGCGTGCGTGAGTTGGGGTCTTGGCGGACCATCTATAGATTCTATCGCGGTCAGCGATCGGCGACCGGATGGGCTCAAACCACGCGATCCTCGTCCTTCGCGATGCCGAGGGCGGGGCGGACGTCGAGTTGCACGACCGCGGTTGCGCCGGCCTTGCTGGTGACCACGCGTTTGGCGGTTTCGGGGTCGACGTAGTCGGAGTGGCAGGAGGCCTTGCCGGCGTCGGCGCCGACGGCCTTCTTGGTTTTGCTGGCGAGTTTGTGGATTTCGTCGGGGCTCAGGACGCCGCGGCGGGCGAGGATTTCCTGCTGCTCGGGGGTGAGGGCGGCGGACTTCTTCGCGGCGCCGGCGCGGCCGTTGGCGCCGATGCGTTCGAAGCCCTCGGCCTTGCCGGAGGCGAACTCCTGGATCTCCTTGCTGATGCGGACGGAGCACCAGTCGTGGCCGCACATGGCGCAGAAGTCGGTGTCGACGTCGAGGTCTTCGTCGTGGTAGGCGCGGGCGGTGTCGGGGTCGAAGGAGAGTTCGAAGTGCTTTTCCCAGTTGAGCGCGGCGCGGGCCTTGGTGAGTTCGTCGTCGCGGTCGCGCGTGCCGGGGATGCCGAGCGCGACGTCGGCGGCGTGGGCGGCGATCTTGTAGGCGATGCAGCCCTGCTTGACGTCGTCCTTCTTGGGAAGGCCGAGGTGTTCCTTGGGCGTGACGTAGCAGAGCATGGCCGCGCCGTGGTAGGCCATGGCGGTGGCGCCGATGCAACTGGTGATGTGGTCGTAGCCGGGGAACATGTCGGTGACGAGGGGGCCGAGGACGTAGAAGGGCGCGCCGTGGCAGAGGGTGCGTTGGAGCTTGGCGTTGTACTCGATCTGGTCGAAGGGAACGTGGCCGGGGCCTTCGATCATGACCTGCACGCCTTTGCGCCAGGCTCGCTCGGTGAGTTCGCCGAGGGTTTCGAGTTCGGCGAGTTGCGCGGCGTCGGTGGCGTCGGCCAGGCCGCCGGGACGGAGGCCGTCGCCGATGGAGAAGGTCACGTCGTACTGGCGCAGGATGTCGCAGATGTCATCCCAGCGCGTGTACATGATGTTCTCCTGGTTGTGGACGAGCATCCACTTGGCCAGGAGCGAGCCGCCGCGGGACACGATGCCGATGAGGCGGTTCTTGACGTGCTTGAGGTGTGCGCGGCGGACGCCGGCGTGGATCGTGAAGTAGTCGACACCCTGCCTGGCCTGGTGGTGGAGCGAGGCTTCGATCGTCGGCCAGTCGAGGTCCTCGATCTTCTTCCCGATGATCATCGAGTAGATGGGGACGGTGCCGATGGGGACGGTGGAGTGGCGGCAGAAGGCCTCGCGGCAGGCGTCGATATCACCACCGGTCGAGAGGTCCATGACGGTGTCGGCCCCCCACTTCACCGCCCAGTCGAGTTTCTCGAGTTCCTCGTGCGTGCCGCTGGAGACGGGCGAGGCGCCCATGTTGGCGTTGATCTTCGTGCGCGTGGAACGGCCGATGGCCATCGGGTCGAGGCGGTGCCGGAGGTGGTTGATGTTGGCGGGGATGACGAGGCGACCCGCGGCGACCTCATCGCGTACGGCCTCGGCGGCGCGGCCGGGGAAGAGCACTTCGAAGTGCGGCTCGCGCTCGGCGACGCGGCGCATCTGGGGGGTGATGATGCCGAGGCGGGCGTGCTCGAGTTGGGTGATGGGGGTGAAGGCGCTGGGGTAGGTGATGGTGAGGTGGTCGTTGCGAGCGGTGGTGAAGGTGACGGTGGAAGTGGCGGAGTGGCGGAGTGGCGAAGTGGCGGAGTGAGAAATGCCATTGCCTTCGGCGCTTCGCCGCGCCGGGTCTTCGCTGCCCGGCGCGTGCCGCTGCACACTCCAGCCGCTCGGGAGGAAGTCCCAGGCGGTCTTGTTGCTGGGCGCGGGCATGCCGGGGGTGTCGGGGGAGGCGAACATGCGCGGGCCGCCGACATCGGGCCGCAGGGCGAAGGAGCCCGGGGTGGTGACATTGGGCGTGGCGGCGGGGTTGAGGGCGCCGTGGGTGGGGAGCGCAAAATGAGTGGACATGGACGCATTCCCTCCGCCGGTGCGAACCGGGTCAGGTTCAACGGGTGCATCTCAGCGGCGGCCGCGTGCCACACATGGGCATTGGGCCGCCGCGCCCCGAGCGAATGACGGAGTTTAGGCGAAAGTTCAGGACGGCGCGTTGGGCGGCAAGGAATGGGTTTGCGAGTTGGGTGAAGGCCGCAAGCATCGCGAAGTGCTTGCGGGGCCGCGGTGTTCTGGCGGTCAGACCACGAGGATCGGCGGCGATTCGATGGCCGCCTGCCAGTCGACGGTGCTGGGCTCGGGGAGTTTGTCGCTGACGCCGGGGAGGTTCAGGTGGCGGAGGATGTTGAGGCACTGGGCGCGGTGGTGGAAGCCGTGGGTGCACATGTGGACGAGGATCGCGCCGCGGGTGAAGGTGTAGCGCTTCACCCCCCCACCATCGGATGCGGGCCACTCGACGGTGACGGTCGTGTCGAGGCGCGGGCGCCAGAGGCGGGCGGTGTCGAGCGCATCGCGCTCGGCGTCGTCGAGGAGCGGGAGGAGGTCGGTGGGCGAGTAGGCGCGGTTCTCGGCCTCCATGCCGGGGAACTGTTTGAGCACGCGCAGGTGCGGCCGCGGCGGGCGTTCGGCGACGCGATCGGTCCAGCGACGCATGACGCTGACGATGTGCGTGAGGATCTCGTGGAGCGAGCCCAGGCCGATGGGGAACTCGCGGTCGAACTGCTCGGGCGTGAGGCGCGTGCAGGTCTCGAGGACGATGCGCGTGCTCCAGGCGTCGGAGCGGATGAGGATGTCGAGGGGGTCGGAGGAAGGCATGAAGCCATGCTATCCGGAAGTACATGTCGGCGCTGACGGGATATTCTCGTTGCGCATCCGTTCCGTTCACTGAATCGTGCGAGCCACGGGATGATGCGGATGCCGGGGAACCTGCGGTTCCCCCGGCACCCCCTCCCTTTTTTCTTCAAACGGCTTCCGTAGTGCGTTCGTTCATTCAACCAGTTCGTACGGTGTCGATTCGAACGAGCTGCTCAGCGCTTTCTTTGGCCACGATCGCCGCCCCCACCGCCGCGGGCTCTCTGGAGGATCCACAGGATGGCCGCCATGATGAGCACGACGGCGACGATCTTGCCCATGTTTCTGGAGACGTCGAGGTAAGGTGTTTCGCCGATTGCGAGAGTCAGCATTCCGAGTAGATGAGGGTTCATATCGCGGCAGTCTAACGCGGATTCATGAGGTTTGCGATCGCGTCGGAGAGATCAGGGAACGCGAACTCGAAGCCCGATGTCCGCAATCTCTCCGGCAGCACAAACCGCCCGTACAACGCGAGTTCCGGGTCGGTGCGGAGGACGAGGGGCGCGGCGAGTCGGACGAGCCAGGCCGGTGCGGGGAGGGCGAGGCCCAGCGTGCCGAGGCCGCCGGCGTGGCGGCGGAGCGCGCGGGCGAACTCGTGCTGCGGGACGGGATTGGGTGACGTGACGTTGTAGATGCCGGACATGGCTGCGGGGGCGGAGGGGTCATCGGGCGAGGGATTCGTGATCGCGCGTTCGACGATGCGGTTGAAGTCGGTTTCGTGGATCCAGGACATGCCTTGCGAGCCGCGGCCGACGCGTCCCCCCAGGCCGAGGCGGGCGAGGAGGGTGAGTTTGCCGAGCGCGCCGCGGCCGCCGGAGTTGGGACGCCCAATGACGAAGCCGGTGCGGAGAACGACGGCGCGCTGGGTGGGGAGGCGCGACTGCTCGAAGGCGGCTTCCCAGGCGCGGCCGACGTCGGGCGCGAGGCCGTGACCCGTCGGGCTGGTTTCGTCGCAGCGGATGGCGGGCGGGTCGCCGTAGATGTGGGCGGTGCTCATCTGGACCCAGACGGGGGGCGGCACGGCGACGCGGCGGCAGGCTTCGCCGAGGATGCGCACGGATTCGACGCGCGAGCGGAGAATCTCGTCGCAGTGGTCGGGGGTCTTGATGCAGTCGACGCTGCGCCCGACGAGGTTGATGACGGCCGCGGCGTTGTTGAGCGACTGTGCCCAGTCGCCGAGGGTGCGGGCGTCCCAGTGGATGAACTCGGGCGTCGCGCGCGGTTCGCTCGCGGGCGTTGGCTCCTGGCGTGAGAGGATGGTGACGCGGAAGCCGCGGTCGAGGAGGAAGCGCGAGAGGGAGGTGCCGATGAAGCCGCGGCCTCCGGCGATGACGACGCGCGGGCCGGTGGGAGCGAGGGAAGTCATGCGCGGATCTCGGTGAGTTCGAACGCGGCGGTGACCTGAAGGCGGGGAGCCATGGAATGAGCGTATCGGCTATTCCTGTAGTTTCAATCTTTTCTGAAATGACTGGATTTCGATCGAGCGAGGGATGAGTGATCCGAAGTACAACTCGTCGTAAATAGTTGGTATCAAATACTTTACAAACGCCATACGGCTTCGCCACTCGGAGTTCCAACAGGCGGATGAAGCGCGTCGAAGTCCTGAAGGACTTCGATGGCACGGGAGGGACGGGGACGAAGGGTCGGGATTGGGGGGAGAGCCGGAGGCTGGCACGGCGGTTGTGATAGGGCCGGGTGCATGAGCACCTTTGCGCACCCAGCGATCGAAGTGAACCGTGAGGACGGCCGCGATGAGAGCGGCGGCGTGACGGCGGCGGCGCGTCGCGTGGCCGCGGGATTGCCGCGGGATCAGGCGCTGGGGCTGCGGTTGATGAGTCTGGCGCGGGCGGCGAGCGCGATGCACATGGGTGAAGCGGCGCGGCTGGGCGGGTGGATGGCCGAGCGCACGGATTGCGCGGCAACACCGGCCGGGGCGCACGATCAGGCGTCGGCGCTGCGCGAGCAGATCGCGCGGAGTGAGCGTGCGGCGGGGCATGAAGGTGCGTCGCGAGAGGAGGTGCGGGGATGAACTACGGATTCAACCTGGCCGCGGCGGGGGTGTTGAGCGCGCTGTACCGGCAGGACGTGGCGTCGAACAACCTGGCGAACGTAGAGACGCCGGGGTTCAAGATGGATCAGACGGCGACGATCCCGCGCGAGGCCGCGCGGGAGGAGGACGGGCTGTTCGACCTGCCGTCGAACCGGATGCTGGAGCGGCTGGGAGCGGGGGTGCTTCTGGCGCCGACGCGTTCGTCGTTCTCG
>CALMQD010000203.1 GCA_937871415.1 uncultured Phycisphaerales bacterium
CTCATCGAGGCCGGGTATTTCGCGCTCTTCACCGATGCGCCCGACGACGTGCCGAACTCCTCGGGGGACGCCAACCACACGAACCCCGCCGACCCCGGCTACATGGCCACGCCGGTCACGATCGACTTCAAGCGCCCCACGGGCGGCGAGAACGCGGACTACATCTGCGAGATCATGGCGTTCCAGCTCACCAACCCGTTCGAGGAGCGCATCGAGCTGACCGACTCGAACACGAACCCGATTTTCTACATCGAGTACGCCGGGCGCACTTTCGCGCTCACGGCGGTCAGCGACGACGGTCAGACGGTCGGCGGCACGGCGCTCTCGCTGCGCCCCGGCGAGACCAAGGTCTTCGTCGCGATCTCCCCGGTCTCGATCAACCAGATCGAGGACCGCATCCGCAACAACCTGCGGGACAGCAGTTTCGCCGTGAACCTCAAGGACAAGCTCAAGCAGCGGTTCGGCGCCGACATGCAGCTGGTCCCGGTCGTGGAGCGCAAGGACCTGCGCACGTTCGAGGGGCGCCAGACGATCGGCTCGACCGAGTTCGTCGACCTGATGGACTTCACGAGCACCGCCAAGGACACCTCCGTCCGGCTCTGGCGCCGCAAGAGCGAAACTCTGGCGACCTCCGGGTATTTCGGGGCGGACATCCTCGTCGACCGCCTCCGCTTCCCGCAGACCAACGTGACGAACTTCGAGCTGGCGCAGAAGTTCGGTTCGTCGCCGGCTTTCGACGACGAGATCGACGGCACCACTTCCGGCCCCGACCCCACGAACTTCACCTCGCCCCCGCCGACCTCGGGCTCCGCCGGCAACGACAACACGGGCTACTCGATCGCGCTGTGGCGCACCGTGCGCCGCCCGGTCGATCCCTCGTTCTTCCCGAACCACAAGGGCGTGATGCCGCCCTGGTGCATCGAGCGCCGCGACGACGATGTCATGAGCGCCTCGTCGATGAACACCGTCGACGACAAGGCGAACCCGGACAGCTACGACCGCGGCGACTACCGCGACGAGGACTTCGCCTTCGAGAACCTCGTCGGGCTGCTCAACAAGTTCGGCGGCACGAACGACGCCCTCAACTCGCAGCTCGCCAAGAAGGCCGAGGACAAGAACGACGGCCAGAACATCGCGGACCCGCGTTCCACGATCTGGGACTACTCGAACCCCGCCTCGCTCACCTCGCGCCAGGCGAAGTACCCCGACGTCGCGGCGCGGATCATGCACGTGGGCGCCGAAGGCAACCTCATGCTCTTCTCCCGCCCGGGCGACCTGCTGCTCCCTCTGGCGATCGGGCCGTTCTACGACCCGACGCTGGAGACGGCGACGAACCCGACGCCGACGACGGACTTCGACCGCGAGAATGTCGCCAGGATGACCCTCTCCGAGGCGCTCGCGCTCGCGGGCGATTACTGGTCTCCCAACCCGGCGACGTACGGGGGCACGTGGGTGGAGTATCTCGCGCTCGCCGCGCACCAGGACGTCACGAACCCGATGGTCCGCCCGATCCTGAACCGCGGGCAACTGGTGATCGACGACTTCGCGCCGTACCGCGACGTCAACAACAACGGGCAGTTCGACCCCGGCACGGACGAGTCGATCGGCGCGGGCGTGCCGATGGCGCTCAACGTGCTCAGCGAGTTCAACACGGGCGGGTTCGATCGCGCCTACGCCCCGGGAAGCCTGCAGCAGGCGGTCGCGGGGAAGGTGAACGTGAACACGGCGCCCCTGCCGGTCCTGCGCGTGGTCCCCGGCCTGGCGCCGAGCCCCGATCCCTCGACGGCCAACGCGCCGTGGGAGCGCGAGGTCGTCGCCGACTCCATGGGCACCAACTCGTACTTCCTGTACAACCCCTACTCCGCGACCGACACGTTCGACATCGCCGCGGCGGTGCGCTCGTACGCCGACAAGAGCGACGTGCTGACCCGCCCCGAACGCGACGGTCAGAAGCGAGACCTCATCGAGTTCGCCGAGGGGAGTTCCGAGATCGCCGACCCCGCGGCCTGGAAGGCGCGATCGGACCGCACGAAGATCACCGGCATCCGCGAGGCCCCGGGCATCCTGTCCGAGGGCGAGCTCGGCGCGGTGGTCATCCGCGCCCGGCGCAGCGACAACACCGAGGACCGCCAGAACAGCATCGATCGCCTCGGACGCGACGCGGCCGAACTGGTCTGGCCCGGCCTGAGCGCTCAGCTCATGAAGAAGAACTCGACCGACACCTCGGATGTGGCGCTCGTCGCCGACTCTCAGGTCGACGGGCTCGACGAGCGCCTCGCGCTCGTCAACGCGGCGATCAACTCGGTCTCGGTGCGGTCCGACGTTTTCTGCGTCTGGTTCGTGATGCAGGGCTACACACAGTCCGACGTCAACAATCTCCTCTCCGACGCCGACCCGCTTATCCCGTCGGTCCGGCGGAGGTTCATGATGATCGTGGACCGTTCCAACGTCACCGCGATCGGGGTGAAGCCGCGGGTGCTGCTGTTCAAGGAACTCCCGGTCGAGTGAAATAGCGAGCGTCGAGGCGCACGGCGGCTGTCCGTCCGGCTTTGTTGTCGCGATGGATGCGGGCGAGGTTCTATCCAACCGGGATCAGGTCGCTCTGCGTCAAACGCTCGGGCAGGCTCTCCAGGGGCGTGGCGTTGGCGACGTCGTAGGGGCCGATCGCGGTGCGCCGGAGCCGGACCAGCACCGCCGGATGGCCGGAGATCGCGCTCCCCAGGTCGCGCGCGAGCGAGCGGATGTACGTTCCTTTCGAGCAGCGCACGCGGATCGTCAGCAGCGGGAAGTCGTACTCGACGAGCGCCAGTTCATGGATCGTGACCGGGCGTGCTTCCATCTCGGGCAGCCGGCCTTCCGCGGCCTTGCGGGCGATCTTGAAGGCCCGCACGCCGTCGATCCAGATCGCACTGAACGCGGGCGGGCGCTGCTGGATGACGCCCCGGAACCCCTCGAGCGCGCGCTCGACGTCCTCGCGCGTCGGGCGGCGCTGCAGATCGTTGATCGTCGTTTCGGTTTCCAGATCGTCGCTGGGCGAACTCTTGAGCAGGTCGAGCGTCGCCTCGTAGGTCTTCGGTCCGTTCATCAGGTCGTTGCACAGACGGGTGGCGCCCCGGCCGACCAGCACGATGAGCAGCCCCGAGGCGAGCGGGTCGAGCGTCCCGGCATGCCCGACGCGCATCCTGGCGACGTCCGCCCCGCCTGAGCGGAGTGCCCGCTTGACCTTTCGGACCGCCGTGACGCTCGACACCGCGCGCTTCGCCGGCTTGTCGATGAGGATCAGTCCCGTCGGTGTCGGGGCGGCGGGGGGCGTGGAAGAACTCATGGCGACTCCCGGCCCGACGCGTCGGGTGCGATCGCCGGCTCGAAGAACATCAGGTCGTATCGGCGGCCGTTCGAGTAGTTCCAGATCGATCCGATCTGCGCAAGCGGGTCATCGATGACGGCGAGCCCGCGCGCCGCCGCGCCCTGGTCGATCGATTCCCGCAGTTCGGTGCCGGAAGCGCCCTGCTCCGGCCGGAACTCGCGCTGCGGGTCGAGCACGACAAGCCCCGCGGGGTGTGCCTCCGCCCAGGCGCGGAGGTTCGGCTCATCGATCTTGTGCAGTTGCCCACGGGTGAGGAAGACCAGGCTGTCCTCGTGATATCCCACGCTCGCCAGCGGGCGCTGCAGTGCGGGGTCGATACGCTTCCGGGCTTCGGCGATGCGCACCGAGCCGTCCATCCGGATCGGCAGAACCCACTCGAAGAGCACCATCATCGTGACGGCGGCGCCCGCGAGCCCAAGCCCGAGGGCCTCGACGAACCGATCGCGTCGGGCCGCAGCGCCCGCGCGCAGGCAGGTGATCACCGCCAGCGGCACCGCGAGGATGCTCCAGATCCAGAACCCCGCGCGGGACAGCCACTCGCGCGTGCCGGCGAGCCTGCCCGCCTCCCCGGCGAACGCCGCCCGGGCCGAGAGCAGGCACAGCGCCGGGTACAAGGGCATGGTGTAGTGGGGGAGTTTCGTCGTCACCGCTTCGAAGACGATCCAGGAGGGGATGGTCCAGCAGAGCAGGAACAGCCCGGGATTCGGGCGGGCGCGACGCAGCCGGCCCAGTCGCGATTCACCCGGCGCACGCGCAGCCGTCCCGAACGCGCGCACCCAAGCACGGCGAACGGCGAGCGCCGTCATCAGCGAACCCGGGAACATGAGCACCGTCAGCAGCACCAGGTGATAGCCGGGCGGTCCCCAGTGGCCCTCGGCCGCCTCCGTCGAGCGCCCGATCGTCTCGTTGTAGATCGTTTGCCCGTAGTTGTCCCAGCCCACCTGTCGCGCCGCCGCGATCACCCACGGCCCGACGATCGCGCCGACGATCACGCAACCCAGCAGCGGGCGCAGGCTCAGCACCCATCGCCACCGTGAGGTGGTGAGGCACAGGGCGAGGATCGTGAGGCCCGCGACCAGCGGCGTGATCGGGCCCTTGGCCATGATTCCCAGCCCGACCGCCGCCCAGAATGCGAGCGGAACGAAGGCGCCGCGCCGGGCAATCCCGGGACGTGTCGTGTATCGCCAGGCAATGAACAGCAGACCCTGAGCGAAGGTTGTGCACGCGAGAAGAAGCTGGTCCGCGCGCGCCTGGTGCGCATCCCATGCGACCATCGGGCAGAGACCCAGGAGTGCCCCGGCCAGCCACGCCGCACGCGGGCCGAACATCCGCCGCCCGACCCACCATGTGGCGATCATGGCGACGACCGCGCACAGCACGCTGGGCACCCGGAAGACCCAGATGTTGCCCAGGTCGCGGCGTGCCGCCGTGTCCGGCCCCGATCCGGCCGGGGGATCACCGAATGCGGCAACGCTGGCGCACTGGAGCCAGTAGATCAGCGGCGGCTTGTTCAGCCTTGGCCGGTCCTGCACCTTGGGAACCACGTAGTCGCCGCTCTCGACCATCTGGCGAGATGCCTGGGCGAAACGGGACTCGTCCCGGTCGATCGGCGGGATGGAGAAGAGCCCCGGCAGATACACTGCCAGCCCCAGGACCACCAATGCCGCCGCACCTCGCCACGATCCCGCCAGCCTGCGCCACGTTCGGTTGCGGGCGTGGCGCGAGCGGGACGCGACAGACTCATCGCTCCGAGCCGAGCCTTCCCGCGTGAATCGATCTGGACTCCAACCGCCGCTGGTCATCGCCGACGACTATAACCCGTCCTGGCGCCGTCCACGCGCGGGTGCGGCGGCTCGGACGGTCCGCGCATTACCTCGGTTCGTCGCACGGTGCCTCCAGATCATCGCCGACGGCCTGGTTCACCATCCGCGCCGGACCTGGGCGCTGCCGCTGATCCTCGGAACGGCGGCGTTCGCTCTGCTGTGGCGTTGGGATGGTGCGTTGTCGGAGTCGGCGGCACGGGTCTCCGCGTCGATCGGGGGCGATCTTCGACGCGAGTTGCACGCCTGGCAACAGTTCGGCGCGGCCGGCTCGATCGTTTTCACCTCGATCGTCGTTCTCGCCCTCGACCGCACTCGGGCGCGCCGGCTGCTGGACCTGTACCTCTCCGTCGCGATCGCGGGGGTGATCTGCACCACGATGAAGATGGGCCTGGGACGACCCCGTCCGCGCCCGGAGTTCGAAG
>CALMQD010000204.1 GCA_937871415.1 uncultured Phycisphaerales bacterium
CTTCGAGCCGTCGTACGCGCTGCGAGACCTGAGCGGCAATCTCACCGGCGCCACCGTCGAATCCACGCTCTTTTTCAATGGCTCGACGAACAACCCGCGACCCGAGACCGCCGGCAATCCGGAGCACGCGGCGTTGCTGGACGACTTCATCTACTGCAACGCCGACACCCAGGGCGAACTGCTCTTCCTCGGGCTTGAGGACGGCGAGTACGACCTGACCGTCACGGCGATCCTCGTCGGACGCCCGGACCAGCCGACGCAGGTCACCTGGCTCTCCAACGACTT
The DNA here is from genome assembly GCA_937871415.1 of uncultured Phycisphaerales bacterium. Taxonomy (GTDB): domain Bacteria; phylum Planctomycetota; class Phycisphaerae; order Phycisphaerales; family UBA1924; genus JAHBK01. Next base: position 286 of record CALMQD010000204.1, read on the forward strand.
CGGCGAGTTCCTCGACGACATCACCGGCGACGGCGCGTACTCCGGCGACTGGGAACTGGGGGTCACGCACGCGACGTTCCGCGTGCCGGTCGTTAATGGCGAACTGCACGTCTTCGCCAACGGCATCTTCAACTTCGAGACCGAGTCGTTCGGGAATCTCAACGGGCTGCAACTGGTGCGGGTGCCGGCGCCGGGCACTTTGGCGCTGCTCGCCTCGGGCTCGCTGCTCGCGCTCCGACGGCGCAGGAACGCGTGACCCGCGCGCCAGACTGACGCACCAGCCGAAATCAGCGCGGGGCCGGCCCCACGAACGCAGCCAAGCGCCCGGATCTCACGCCGTCGCGCCGGTGGGAGAAGTACCACGCCCCGTCGCCGCACGTGCAGCCGGGGAGGATGTCGAACGCGCGCGTGCCGTGGCGCGTGCCGCCGTCCCCCCCACCGCTCCGGGTCTTCGCGTTGAACTGCTCGAGAAGCGCCCCCCGCAGGTCGGCGTGGAACCTGCCGGGTGCGCCGGGCCGGACCAGGCGCGTGCGCGCCCCGAAGAGCCGGAAGAACTGCTCGGCGACCTCGGGTCCGATCTCGAACCGGTCCATGGAGATGCACGGCCCGGCGGCGCCGACAAGACCTCGCGCGCACGCCGCCGGCGCGACCCCGCGCATCGCGTCGATCGCCGCCGGCAGAACGCCCGCCACCACGCCCCGCCAACCCGCGTGCACCGCGGCGACGACTTCGCCGCCGACGCTCGACAGCAGCACGGGCGCGCAGTCCGCAACGCGGACCATGGCCATCGAACCCGGATCGTCGGTCACGATCGCGTCGGCCTTGGTCGCTTCGGCGTCCGGCCCGGCGCCGGAAGGTCGCGACCCGGTCAAGACGTGGACGTCCGCGCCGTGCACCTGGTGCACCTGCACCACGCGGCGGCCTGCCGCACCGATCTCGCCGAGCACCAGATCGATGTTGCGGGCGATGTTCGCTGGCGGATCGCGCTCGTCGCCCCGCAGTTCGCCCGGATTGCCGAAGTTCAGGGTCTCGAACTGGCCGCGGGATACACCGCCGACCCGCGTTGTGAAAGCGTGGGGAACGCCCTGTTCGGCGAGCACCGGTGAGAACAGCAGCACCGGGCGCGGATGGGCGGTCGCGGCGTTTTCTGGGCGGTGAGCGTGCATGAACGTCTTCAAACCCTCGATCGGTGAAAAGACCCCTCGACAAAGCCTAATATCGGACGTTGCCGCGTGGTGTCTCGTTCGAGAAGCCACGTTCTGTGCGCGGCACCTCTCTCACGCACACTCAAGCGGGGGGCGCTCGGGGAATCAGAAGAAGGAAGAACTGTCCATGAAGAAGCGAAACGCGATGGCGATGATGCTGGCTGTCGGGAGCCTGGCGATGGTGGTCGGGTGCGAGGAGAAAACCCCCGAAACCGCCAAGCCCAGCGCCCCCGCCGCGGGCGGCATGACCGACAAGATGAAGGACGCCGCGAAGGACATGGGCGACAAGGCCAAGGAAATGGGTGAGAAGGCCAAGGACGCCGCCCAGGACGCGGCCAAAAAAGTCGGGGACGAGTTCGCGGCGATGCGC
>CALMQD010000205.1 GCA_937871415.1 uncultured Phycisphaerales bacterium
TGCCGCCGATCGTGTCCGCCGCCTTCGCCACCGTCGAGGGCTCGGTGCGCGAGCGCGAGGTGCGGGCGGCGCTCGACGAGATCGGCGCGGGCGAGCGCGCGCGGCGCCTCGTCGTCTTCGGCAGCGACCAGGGGTGAGCCGCCGCGCGTGCCGCGGCTCACGCCAGGCCCGTCTCGTGCAGCGAGCACCCGTGCGCTGCCTTGCAGAGCCATGCGATAGCGACTAAGAGGCCCGCTCGGCCTGCGCTCTGGGGTGCGCAGGGCACCGAGCCCGAGGCCACACTTCTCGGGGCGCTCGGTGAACCGAGCCCGCGCCCCCCCCCGCCCGTTGCCCCGCGCGCCGCCGCGCTGGCGCCCGTTACCGCTCCGGCGCTCGGCGCGTCGGAAGTCTCGGCCTCGCAGAGGATGATGAACCCGCGCTCGGGGCGGAACTCGTTGAAGACCAGTTCCATGACGCCGGCGAGGAGTTCGTCGCGCGTCGCGGCGTGGGCCGTGAGCGCCGTGAGCTGGTAGATGACCTGCAGGTGGTGGAGCGCCGCGGCCCGAGGCTCGGGCTCGGCGAGGATCACCGAGTCGTCGTTGCTGGCGAGGGCCCGCTCGATCGAGGCGTCGATCTGGTCCGGGCGGAGCACACGGACGAGGTCGAGCTCATCTTCGTCGGCGCCGGAGTGCCCGTACGAAAAGAGGGTCGAGCCGCACCGGATCTGGTCGCCCAGGCGCAGCTTGGTGCGTTCGGCGATCCGCACGCCGTTGACGTAGGTGCCGTTCTGGCTCGACAGGTCGCGGATGTACCACGCGCCGTCGTCGGGTGTGAGTTCGGCGTGCCGGCGCGAGATTGTGTTGTCGCCCAGCTGCAGCGCCTCGCTGGAGCGGCCGATGAGCTGCGGCTCGTTCGAGGGGAGCTCGAAGCGGCGTCCCTTGTCGGGCCCGGCGATGACGGAGAGGATCAGCACAGCCCAACGATACGGACACGGGCCGCCCGGGATTCGGTCTACGCTTGGGCGTGGCGACCTCGCGCGCATCCAAGGGTGGTTCCAAGGCCGCATCGAAACCGGATTCGGGGGCCCGTTCCGCGCGGGCGGAGGCCGGGCGCCCGGGGGATGCCGGGCTTGCGGCCCTGCGGCTGGTGCTTCTCTACGGCGAGGAGCGGTACCTGCAGACGCAGTTCCTGGCGGACCTGAAGGGGGCGCTCGAAGAGGCGTTTCCCGGCGGATTCGACACCGTGCGCTTCGACGCGGCACCCGGCGGAACGCCCGCCTCGTCGCCCGGCGGCCGGCTCGTGACCGACGTGCTCGACGAGTGCCGGTCGATGGGCCTGCTCGCGGCCCACAAACTGGTCCTGGTCGAGAACGCCGACATCATGCTCAAAGACAAGAGCGAGGACGAGTCGGGGGGCGGCGGCGGGGGGAGAGTTTCGCCGAAGGAACTCGGACGCGGGCGGCGCATGGCCGCGCCGATGACCGCGCGCGAGATGATGGAGGCCTACGCGCAGGACCCGGCGACCGGGGCGACGCTCGTGCTGCGGGCGTCGAAGTGGAACAAGGGCAAACTCGACAAGGCGGTCGAGGCGCTGGGCGAGCGGGGACGGGTCTTGGAGTGCGATGCGCTGCGCGAGGGCGACGCGCGCGCGTGGGCGATCGAGCAGGCGGCTCGGCACAACACGCGCCTGGAGCCCGAGGCCGCGGCGTTGCTCGTCGGCGCAACCGGCGCCGACCTGGGGCGGATCGACGCGGAGATCGAGAAACTGGCGGTGGCGGCGGGCGAGGGCGAGCCGATCACCCGTGCGCTGGTCGAGACGATGACGGGGATCACGCGCGAGGACGAGTTCTGGGCGATCCAGTCGCGCCTGCTGAGCGCCAACACGGGGGAGGTGCTGCGGTTCCTGCACCAGTTGCTGGAGGTGTCGCGGGCCGACACGGTGCCTCTGACCTGGTCGTACATCGACCTGGCGCGGAAGATCCACGCCGTGTCTCGGGCGCTGTCGCAGGGGATGCCGGAGAACCGGGCGCTGGGCGCGGCCAAGGTGTGGGGCCCCGGCAGCGAACGCGTGCTCGAGTGTGCGCGCCGGATCAAGCCGGAACTCGCGGTGCGGATGTTCAAGGCGGCGATCGAGGCCGACGCCGCGGGCAAGAGCGGCGGGGGCGAGCCTGTCCGCAACCTCGACACCCTCAGCGTGCGGATGTGCGCGGCGCTCTCCGCGAAGGGACGATGACGCCGGGCGTCGGGGGGGCGGCGGGGGCGGTCGCGGCCTCGGTGTTGTTGAGCCCCGCGGGAACTCGGCGCACGCTGCTCTCGGGCACCGGGTCGGCGCCCTCGCCCAGCCGCATGACGCGGGAGTCGACGCGTCCGCCGGGTTCAACCTGGATCGAGGGCGCGGCAACGTCGCCGACGATCGAGCCGGTGGAGCCGACGAACAGGCGCGTGCCGCACCGGACCGGGCCCTCGATCTGCCCGAGCACCTCGACGCCCATGCGTCCTTCGATGTAACTGGCGCAGAGGCGCCCGCGCTTCTGGACGACGATGCGTCCGCACGTCCGCATGCTCTTGGCGTAGCACTCGCTCTTGATCGTGATGTCGTCGAGCGTGACGCGCTGGTAACACCACGGGCACGAGAGACTCATGGCGCGCAGGGGCACATCGAAGTGCCGGTGGCAGAGGTAGCACTGCACCGTCCGCACGCCCGCCATGGGGGGTTACTCGGCGTCGGCGGCCGCGCCGGCGTTCTGGTTGCGGCGCGAGCCGCCGAGGTTCGCCAGACGGGCCTCGAGCCCGGCGAGGGTGGCTTCCAGGTCGGTGCCGCCCGCGTTCGAGCGCGACGAAGACCCGACCTGCGCCACGACCACCGGCTTGTTGCGACGGGACGTCTCGGCGGCCGGCGGCGTGCTGGGTTCGCGACGGGCCGGGGCGGCCTGCAGCGCGTCGGCCCCGACGCGGCAGTGCCCGACGAAACTCGCGCCCTCGGAGACCACAAGCGTCGTGGCGACGATGTCGCCGACGACCCGGGCGCGGATGTTGAGCTGGCAGCGCTCGCGGGCGGTGATGTCGCCCTCGACCAGGCCGTCGACGACGATGCTGGTCGCCTCGATCGACGCCTTGCACCCGGCGCCCTCGCCGATCTCGACCTCGCCCTTGGCGGTGATGCGGCCCTCGAACGTGCCCAGAATGCGGGCGGAGGAATCGAAGACCATCTCGCCCTTGATGTGCGTGTCGGGCCCGATGACGGTCATGGCCGCTTCGGAAGCGGGAGTAGAGTGCGTGGAGTGGGGGGCGCTGTTTCGCTCAGGGCTGTTTCGTTCGGACATGGCTGGAAGGTCCTTGCGCCCCTTCGGAGGGATGCGGTGCGTGTGGTCCGGCGCCGAGCGGTCCCGGTTGGGAACGTGGCGCGATCGAGGGCGTTATCGGCCTCTGGGAGCGTGCGGCTGCACAATCCAGCCCCCGGACGGGCCCGCTCGGAGGGGACCGGCGTGGGTCAGGCGAGCCAAGATGTGTGGGAAACGAAACGACCGGGTTCGGCAGCGGCGGTGGGCACAAAGAAACAACCCCTCGCACGGGCGAGGGGTTGAGCGGGGTCTTGGCGTTCGCCGCGCCGCGCCCAAGGCGGCCCCGGCGGTTGGAAAGGCGAGGAGAAGGGCTTAGCGGCGACGGCGACGGGCCGCGGCCAGGCCGGCGAGGCCGATGAGGCCGGCGGAAGCCGGAGCGGGGACGACCTCGAAGTTCCAGGAATACACCGGAGCGCCGGTGAACCCGATGGTCACGTTGTCGATCGCGCCGTCGTAGGTGCCCCAGCCGCTGCCGACGCCGAGGCTCACGCCGTAGATCACGGACGCGGCGTTGAAGTTCAGGCCGTTGGGAGCCGGGGTGAACCCGCCGGGAGACGACCAGGTGCTGATCGGCTGCCAGTTGCCCGCGGTGTCGAAGTTGCCGACGCCGAAGCGGACCTCCCAGAGATTCGCGCCGTTGCCGCCGTTGTAGGAGAAGAGATCCTCGGAGACCCACTGATCGGTGAGGACGGGGGCGCTGTTGTACGCGCGCTCGAAGACCAGGTAGCCGCGGTCGTTGGTCGTGGTGTCGAGCCCGTCGCTGTCGACGTAGAGACGCAGCACGGCGTGCTGGGAAGCGGCGGAGGTGCCCTTCTTGTACCAGTCGTAGCTCAGCGTGCTGAGCGCGCCGAGCGTTCCCATGCCGAAGTTGCCGGTGACGGCCTGGTGGAAATACTCGATGTCGGCCTTGGAGCTCAAGCCGCCGGGGCCCTGCGTGCTCTGCAGGCGTGCCGAGCCGTTGCCCGAGCGGGGCAGGTCGTTGTGCACGCCGACGATGCCGTTGTTGCGCACGTTGGTGTAGAACCAGCCCGACATGCCCACGGCGGCGCCCGGGGTCAGCGGGTTCGTGCTGGTGTTGGTGCCGTTGGTGAACGCATCGCCCGGGGCGGCGTTGTTCGAAAACACGACCGCGGCGGACGCGGAACCGGCCAACGCGGCGACGGCGACGCACGACAAAACGGAAACAACCTTGCTCATTTCTCTCTCCCTCTCACAGCGCGTCCCCTTTCGGGAACGCGAGACCCGCCGGTTGCGCCCGGCGAAACCGCCACTCAAACGAGTTGTGGCAGTTATGAGGCTAGAGCCACGGTCGGGTGTGAGCAAGGGGGTGCGCGGAAAACCGCGGGATCCGCAGCGACCGGAATGAACGTTTCCTCATAGGATCGACGGGCCGGTCAGGTGTGCGTCCGAGAATCGATACCCCGGTTTCGCTCCGTACGATTGCCGGATTGCATGATGCAGAGCCAGGGAGTTCCCCCATCCTTACGCCGCGCCGCGGTCTTTCTCGACCGCGACGACACGCTGATCGCCAACCGTGAAGTCACGGCGTCGACGGCGCACCCCGGAGACCTGTGCGATCCGGCGCTCGTTCGCCTGCTGCCGGGGGTTCGGGAGGGCCTGTGCCGCCTGGCCCTGCGCGGGTACGCGCTGGTTGTGGTGAGCAATCAGGGGTGCGTGGCGCGCGGGGTCTGCACGCTCGGACAGGTGCACGATTGCAACGAGCGCCTCCGAGCACTGCTCCGGGCGAGCGAGGGCGGTCGGCCCGGCGTGGAACTCGACGCGGTCTATGTCTGCCCGTACCACCCGGAGGGGCGTGTGCCGGGCTTCAGCATCGAGCATCCATGGCGCAAGCCCGCGCCGGGGATGCTGCTGCAGGCCGCGAAGGACCTTGACCTCGACCTGCACCGCAGTTGGATGATCGGGGATTCGGCGCGCGACCGCGACGCGGCGATCAACGCCGGCATTCCCGGCGAGCGCACGATCATCGTGGACGGGTTGAGTGGGTTCGCCCGGGCCGTTGATCGGGTGATCCAGGGCGCGTGAAGCTCGGCGTGACTCAGTCGTCGGCGCTGATGGACTTGGGCCCGGCCTTCCCGGCGGTGCGCTCCATGTACCCCTTGCCCTTGCGCTCGTACTTGGTGAACCCGAGGCGTTCGAGGTTTTTGTTGCTCAGAACGCCCTTGGACTTGAGCGGGGAGAGGTTGCCGGCGATGTGCGGCGCGACGATGGCGCGGCGGCACGCTTGACCCGTTTGCGGGTGCTTGGTGAGGGGCGGATCCTTCATGGGCTGGACGATCTCGAACGTCTCGCCCGTGGGCTGGCCCTTCTTGTCGAGAACTTCGTAGACGTAGGTGGGCATGGGCGGTGGGTGTTACTCCAGCGGTTCGGACTCGATGCTCGCACGCTCGCCGCGCATCTTCTTCTCAACGTATTTCTTGACCCAGGTCTCGAAGCTCTTGCCCGCGGCGGGGTCGCGATCGCTGAAGGCGACGCGGGCGATCTCGTGGTAGCCGATCGTGACTTTCTGTCCGTCGGCATCCGGGAGCATGAGGCGGACGGATGAGTCCGGCAACCCCCGGCCGCGTTTTCGGTCGAAGAGGTAGCCGGTGATGGAGCGCCCGTCCCGGAGTTCGAGCGTCACATCACCCCGGAAGTCGAAGGCCTTCTCGAGCGCATCGAAGGTGGAGCGGTCGTCTCCCAGCAGCACGTTCATGCCCGCGGGGCTGGCATTGGCGCCGGCGTCGGGTGCGCTCGCTGGAGAGCCGGGTTCAAACTTGGACTTGGTTTCTTGGGGCATGGGATGGAGCGGAGGTGCGGGGTTGGGCGGGAAAGGGTGCAGTGACCGGGACAGGATCGACCGCGGCAACTAGCCGAACATGCGGCCGGACTCGGGGTCCATCATCTTCCATTGGTTGGTCCGGCAGATGCGGCTGAGCACCGGCCAGGCGAAATCCTCGTCGGTCACGGTGACCATCGCCTGCGCGAGTTCCTCCCGTCCTTCGTCGGAGGTGGGCAGTTCGATGATGCACCCCGGGCCATAGAGCGTGGCCATCCCCGGTGTTTCGCCCCAGCCCTGCGGTCCCGAGCCGTCGGGGCCGACGTTGCAGGCCCGCAAGGCGAGGATGACGTCCTTGGCGCGTCCGAGCGGGATCATCGGGCTCTTGCCGCTCCCGCCGGGGCTCCCGTTCTGGGGCGCGACGCCGAAGAAGCCCGTCTTACGTTCGGACTTGGGCGCATCGGCGTCCTCCGCATCGTCGACTTCCGGCGGGGGAGGCGGAGGAGGAGCCACTTTGACCAGGATGAGCATGCGCCGCTTGGCCACGAACGAGTTTATGCCGATCGACGCCCGAACCTGACACCTGGCCTGGGCGGAGATACGGTGGCGCATCAGCCGATAGGGATTCGGGGAGGGCCTCTTGGCAAGCCGGTGGAACCGCCCATGACCCATTCGATCGGGACGCACTCGGAGAGCGACGTTCGGCCTTATCCGCTGGTCTTCGCGCCCGTGGTGCTCGAAAAGGTCTGGGGCGGCCGGCGCTTGGAGCGCCTCGGCAAGTCACTTCCGACGCCGCAGGGACGCTACGGCGAGTCGTGGGAGGTGGCGGACCTGGCCTCCACGAGCGCCAGCGGGGCCGGCGGGGGCGCGGTTCGATCGATCATCGCCAACGGCCCGCTCGCGGGGCGCACGCTGGGCGACGCCGTCGCCCGGTGGGGTTCGCGTCTGATCGGCAGCGCGGGCGGGGCGGGTGACGGGCACAGCACCGGGCCCGGCGCGGCGTTCCCGCTCCTGGTGAAGTTCCTGGACGCGTCGGAAAACCTGTCCGTGCAGGTGCATCCATCTCCGGCGTTCCTGAAGCGTCACCCCGAACGCGGCGCGCACCTGAAGACGGAGAGTTGGTACATCGTCGACGCCGAGCCGGGAGCGAAGCTGTACATCGGTCTTCGCCCGGGCCTGACGCGCGCGCAGTTCGAGGCGCACATCCGCGATGGATCGCTCGTGAACGACCTGCTCTCGGTGCCGGCGGTCCCCGGCGAGTGCCACACGCTCCCGAGCGGCACGGTGCACGCGCTGGGCGCGGGTGTGCTGGTCGCGGAGGTGCAGACGCCCAGCGACACGACCTTCCGCGTCTTTGACTGGGGGCGCACCGGGCGCGAACTGCACATCGCGGACTCGCTGGCGAGCGCATCGTTCGCCGACACGCCCGCGGAGGAGCGGGTCGCCCCAGCACCCGGTCCGACCTCGCTCAAGCCGGGCCAGTTGTGCGCCCGGCTGGCGACCACGCCGTTCTACACAATCGACGAGGCGCGGCCGCTCGACGGCGACGAGTTGACCGTCGGCTATCGCTGCTGCGGCGGGCAGACCCGGGCGGGGGTCGCAGGCTCGTCGGCCGAGTCCTGCTTTGTGCTCATGGTGCTCGCGGGGACGGGCGAACTGCGCGTGCCGGGCGGCGCCGAGCCGCCGCTGAGCCTGAGCGCCGGCAACACGGTGGTGGTCCCGGCGAGCGTCGCGCCGGGGGCGGCGATCAAGGGGGGGAAGGGCTTGCGGGTGCTGCGCGTCGGCGTCGGCGACGGTGCCTGAGGTGCGCGTTCAGATGTTGAACGCGTCGCGCTGCACGCGGATCTGGACCGGCGTGTAGAGCGGCCCCTTGTTGATCCCCGGGCAGACACGCCCGGCCCGCGCCCACGACTCGGGCGACTTCAGGTTGCTGGGCCAGAAGGGCCACGTGCGGCACTGCGCCGGGCGCACGTCGTAGATCGAGCAGACCGCGCGGCCCGGGTGCGTATGGCGATCGAGGAAGACGCAGTCGAAGCCGTGCGCGCCCTCCACTTCGTTGAGCGACCATCCTTCGCGCAGGCGGCGCGTGTAGCGGCGTTCGAACTCGTCGGTCGTCAGCCCCAGGCGCGCGCTCATGGCCGCGGCGTCGGACGTGCTGATGAGCACGTACCCCGGCGGGCCCGAGCAGCAGTTGCCGCACTGCGTGCAGGAGAACCGCAGGCCCGCTTCGCCCGGGGTTGACTGACCCGGCGCGGCGAACCACTCCGCTCCGGCGTGTCCGCCGCGGGCGTCGGATGGACCGGGTCCGCTCATGGTCCGAGGATCTCCAGGACGACGAGTGTCTGGTCGTCGGCCCGGGTGCGCAGTCCGGTGTGCTCGAAGATGGCGCGATGGATCGAGTCGACCACGCACTCGGCGGCGCCGGAGCACTCCACCAGCGCCGCGTCGATCCCCGCCTCGCCGAACATCCTGCCCGCGCGCGGGTGCCCCGGCGGCGGACGCGACTCCGAGATGCCGTCGGTGTACAGCACGAGGGTCTGGCCCTTCCGGAGTTTCACGCAGTTCTGCGGCGCCTCGTAGTCCTCGATGATGCCCATCGGGAACGTCGACTCGCCCTCGAGCGCCTCGACCTTGCCGGTGGTCCGGTCCTTGACGCGCGGCGGCGGGTGCCCCGCGTTGGAATAGGTCAGCTCGAGCGTCCGGGGATCGAACAGGCCCACGAACGCCGTCACGAACGAGCCGTCCAGCGAGGCCTCGTACAGACGCTGGTTCGCGAACTTCAGCACGCCCGACGGGCCCGCGCTCTCGGGGTCTCCGGGATAGGCGTGGATCATGGCGTGCAGCATGGCCATGACCGTCGCGGCGCCGGGGCCGTGCCCCGAGACGTCGGCGATCACGATCCCCAGCTTGCCCCCGGGGAGTTCGAAGAAGTCGTAGTAGTCGCCGCCCGCCTGCTCGCTGGTGAGGTAGCTCGTCGCGATCTGCACGCCGGGGACCTTGGGCAACTGGCGCGGCAGGAGGGACTGCTGAACGCGGGCGACCTCCTCGAACTGCTGGCGCAGGCGGTCGGTCAGGCGCCGGTTCTCCTCCAGCATCACCAGCGATCGCGTGATCGATCCGAACAGGTTGCCGATGAGCAGCGCGATGCCCAGGTCCTCGACGGTGAAGAAGTCGGGCTCGGCGCGGAACTGGAAGGTCCAGTTGAGGGGCTCGCCCCGATCAAAGGTCGGCAGCGCCATGACCGAGCCCATCCCGCCGACCTCCTCGCCGATGATCGGATCGGACCTGAGGTCGAGGTGGTGGAACAGGCGCGGGCGCCCCTCGGCGATGACCTGTCCCAGGAATCCGCCGCTGTGCGCCGGGAGTGATTGCCAGTGCTTCCACGGGTTTTCCTGCAGGTACTCCTGCGAGTACTCGCCGTCCTTGAGGACCACGCGCGTGCGGCGCGTGATCTTGTACTGGCCCTTGGGCATGTTGCGGATCGAGACCGCCAGGAGAAGGTCGATCCGCCGGATGCGCCAGAAGCGCGAGGAGAAGGCCTTGACCGCGTCCTCCGGGTCGACGGCGCGCGACACCTCGGAGAGCATCTCCATGGTGATGGCCAGGCGCTGCGAGTGGCTCGTGTCGATCTCTTTCACGCGGGCGAATGGTACGGGGCCCGCGCCGCAGGCATGTGGGTCCGGGGCCTGAGGATCGGCGAAGTCCGGCGCCTGCGTCGACGGCTCCTCCCCGGGCGGACCTGTCTCGGTTTCGATCGCGATTACCTGCACGCGGCTTCGACGCGGGCGCGCCGCTGGGCGGCGTCGTCGAGCATCGCCAGGCCGTCGTGCTCGATCCGGCTCCGGACGCTCTGGTCCGGAACCGACGGCAGATTCACCGAGACGTTCCACCATGCGCCGCGGGCCGCGGCCTCCGCCAGCACGCCCGCGATCGCCAGATCGCTCCTGAGGAATCGGTTGGACTTGTCGGCGAGGGATTCGACCAGGCGCAGAAGGTCGCACGCGGCGGCGAGGGCGGCAAGCGGCACGTCGAGCGCCGCCGCCGCCGCCGCCGGCAGGTCGCGCTTCCGACGCTCATCGGCCTCCGGGAGCTTCTGGAGTTCCGAGACGAGGGCGTACGCCGCGGCGTCTTCGTCGGCCAGGCGCAGGAACAGGCGCGTGAAGTTCGTCAGGGCGGCGCGGGCCTGTTCGAGCGCGGGCTGGTGCTCGGCGAGGTTCTTCTTGCCGAGGGAGTAGGCGACGACCATGTTGGCCAGAGCGGCGGCGGTGGCGCCGGTCGTGCCGGCGACGGCCCCGCCGCCGGGCGTGGGCGTCTTGGAGCCGAGTTGCTCGAGGAACGTGTCGAGTCGCTGATGGGCGAGCGGGGTCATGTCGGACTGTACGGTCGGGGTGCACGCCGGCGCGGCCGCCGCCACCTCAACGGGGCGATCCCCGGTATTTCTGGACCCGCGCCGATCCCGCTCGGGGGCTTGCCCGTATAAGCATGAGGCGACGCTCGGGGGCGTGGTTGTTCTCGCCGATGAAACCCTTGTTGCCGAGCCGTCGCCGAGCGCCGGTTCGAGCGTTCACTCGCGGGCGGTGCTTGAGCGCGCCGGGCGGGCTTGTTCGTGCGTTGTGCCGGGACCGGTGGTTGCGCCCGCAGCGGGCGTCGACCTTGTGAGCAGGACCAACGTCGGCAAGGAGTTTCATCATGGCACAGGACAGTCAGGGCGCGGCACGCGGCGCGCCCGCCACCGGCGCGGGCGACCTGGTCTCGCTCATCGAGTCGCGCATCGACCGGCGCTCCTTCCAGGACACGACCTGGGAAGGGACGTTCTTCGACTACCTCGACATCGTCAACAAGGACCCCGCGGTCGTGCGCAACGCGTACCAGCGGCTCTACGACGCGATCCTGTCGTACGGCTTCGAGAAGTACCGCGTTTTCAAGAAGGACTGCGTCCGGTACCACTTCTTCTCCGACCCCATCGACCACGGCGCCGACGGCATCTTCGGCCTGGATTTCGCGCTCATGCAGCTGGTCGATTTCCTCCGCGCCGCGGCCGAGGGTTACGGCACCGACAAGCGCATCCTCCTATTGCACGGCCCCGTGGGCAGCAGCAAGAGCACCATCGCACGCCTGCTCAAGAAAGGGCTCGAGGCGTACTCGCGGACCGAGGCGGGGCGCCTGTACACGTTCTCTTGGCTGCTCGACGAGCACTGCGGCCCTGGCGGCACCGACCACGAGTACCCGTGCCCGATGCACGAGGAGCCGCTCCTGCTCGTGCCGCGCGAGGCCCGCGCCGACATCCTGGCGCGCCTGAACGGTTCGTTCAGGCCGGCGCACCGCGGCGGCGTGCTGCGCGTCGTCGGCGAACTCGACCCGTTCTGCCGCAAGGTCTACGACGACCTCATGCGTCACTACGCCGGCGACTGGCGCCAGGCGATGCGCCACGTCAAGGTGCGTCGCATCACGCTCAGCGAGAAGGACCGGCGCGGCATCGGCACCTTCCAGCCCAAGGACGAGAAGAACCAGGACTCGACCGAACTCACCGGCGACATCAACTACCGCAAGATCGCGATGTTCGGGTCCGACTCCGACCCGCGGGCGTTCAACTTCGACGGCGAGCTGAACATCGCCAACCGCGGCATCTGCGAGTTCATCGAGGTGCTCAAGCTCGACGTCGCGTTCCTGTACGACCTCCTGGGCGCGAGCCAGGAGCACCTGATCAAGCCCAAGAAGTTCGCGCAGACGCACATCGACGAGGTGATCCTGGGGCACACCAACGAGCCCGAGTACAAGCGCCTGCAGAACAACGAGATGATGGAGGCCTTCCGCGACCGCACGATCAAGATCGACGTGCCGTACAACATCCGGCTCGACGACGAGGTGCGGATCTATCAGAAGGATTTCGGCCCCGAGCGGATCCGCAACATCCACATCGCGCCGCACACGCTCGAGGTGGCCGCGATGTGGGCGGTGCTCACGCGTCTGGAGGCGCCGAAGAAGGCGGGGCTGTCGCCGTTGCAGAAACTGAAGCTGTACAACGGCAAGGCGATCCCCGGGTACACCGAGGACTCGATCAAGGAGTTGAAGGAGGAAGCGCCGCGCGAGGGGATGAACGGCATCAGCCCGCGCTACGTGCAGGACAAGATCTCCAACGCGCTGGTGAGCCACCAGGCGGTGGAAGAGAAGGCGATCAACCCGTTCATGGTCATGAACGAACTCGAGGCGGGCCTGTCGCACCACTCGCTGATCTCCGACGAGGAGACGCGGAAGCGCTACCGCGAGTCGCTGGCCGTGGTGAAGGAGGAGTACGAGGACATCATCAAGGCCGAGGTGCAGCGCGCGATCAGCGCCGACGAGGACGCGATCAAGCGGCTGAACCAGAACTACATCGAGAACGTGCGCGCCTACACCCAGCGCGAGAAAGTGCTCAACAAGTACACCGGCAAGTACGACGAGCCCGACGAGCGGCTCATGCGGTCGATCGAGGAGAAGATCGACATCCCCGAGAGCCGCAAGGACGATTTCCGCCAGGAGATCATGAACTACATCGGGGCGCTCGCGCTCGACGGCAAGAAGTTCGAGTACAACACGAACGCGCGCCTGTACAAGGCCCTCGAGCTCAAGCTCTTCGAGGACCAGCGCGACACGATCAAGCTCAAGAACCTCGTGAGCAGCGTGGTCGACGACGAGACGCAGCAGAAGATCGACATCGTCAAGCAGCGGCTGATCAAGCAGTTCGGCTACAACGAGACGAGCGCGACCGACGTGCTGAACTACGTCGCGAGCATCTTCGCGCGGGGGGATACCAAGAGCAAGTAGCCGGCCTGACCGCGGGCCGGTTCAACCGGTCGCCGCCACATTGGCAAAGCCAACGACCGACGCGATCCGACCGTGCGGCGTGAGTGACACGAAGTTCTCCCCGGCAAAGGCGATGCCCTGCGGGCCCTTCACGGCCCATGGGATGCGCACGAAGCCGTGCAGGTGCCGCGGCTCGCCATTGAGGGCGAGTTGCATCCCGGGCATGTGCCTGAGCCCGTTGCCGATGTGCGCACAGAGTTCGTCGACCGAGTCCGTGCAGGCGAACTGCGTCCGCACGCGAACGCCCGGTTCGCACAACTTCGCCAGCAGGGTCCGGCGCGCGGCGTCGTCCGGCTCGTTCCACGCGGCGAAGTAATCGGCGAGCATCGCGCCCAGGCCCGGGGTGTGCTGGGCCGCGGCCCCCTGGCTCGCGAGCAACGCCAGGTAGTGCCGCCAGCCCTGCTCGTGGCCCTTGGCCAGTTCGGGCGACATCGGCCCGCTGTGCTTGAGCGTGACGCGCGTTCCCGCACCGGTCTCGACCAGTTGCAGTTCGACGCGGCACGCGCCGGGGCCCAGGCCCGTCTTGGCGATGTCCGGTTCGTAGCCCCACGTGAACACCAGACGCCGCGGCGGGTCGATCTCCAGCACGCTGCCCTTGGCCTCGCCGCCGTTGGGGAAAACGATGCGGAGCGCGCCGCCGACGCGCGGCTCGAAGGTCGAACCCGGCGGGATGGGAGCCCCGGGGATGAACGTCATCCACGACAGGAAGCGGTCGCGTTCGGAAAGAAACGACCACACGGTTTCGATACGGGCGTTGATCGTGACGCCGACCTGAACAGTGGCCGCGGGGGTCTGGGTGCTCATTGGGGCTTGCTCCTGCGGTTGGACCGTGCGTGCGCGGTGCGATGCGTCCCGCGTGTGCGGGTGCGCGCGGGGGACTTGCCGGTGTTCGCGGCGTCGAGCCTGGTTTGCTCGGCCTCGGCGAGGCGTTTGAGTTCGGAGAGTTTGCCGAACCACAGTTCTTCGAGGGCCGCGGCCATCGGCCCGAGCGCGGCCTTGTTCGCGAGGTAGTACCGCTCGCGCCCATCCTGGCGGACGACCACGAGGTGCGCGTCGAGGAGCACCTTCAGGTGCTGCGAGACCGCGCCGAAAGTGACGGGCATCTCGGCGGCGATGGCGCCCGCGGAACGTTCGGCGTTCCAGACCAGTTGCAGGATCCGGGCACGCCGCGGCTGGGCGAGGATGGTGAGCGGGTCGGGCACGAAAACATTTTAGCATAAACTAAAACGTTGTGCAAGGCCTGATCTACGGATTCGGCGCGGGTTTTTGACCAGTTTCCAAGGGGGCTACCGCGAGCCGAGGTCTTCCGACCGCCTCACCACGCGATAACCCGAGCCGTCGCGCGGGCCGTGGCGCTGCGCGATCGACTGCATGATCCCCGTCGGGTCGTCGTCGAGGAAGGCGATGGTCTGGATCTGCACGGCGCGGCCCGCGGAGGCCGGAGCGCTCTCTCCGGCGTCGGGGACGCTCTCCGCTGCCGCGACCGGCGGGTTGAGCCGTTCAAGCCGGTCGATCGTCGCCCAGAGGCCTTGACCCCACACGCCGCCGCCGGAACGTTCGAGTGAACGGGAGAGCAGGAACACGACCTGCGGGCGCAGGGTCAACGCCCGCTCGAGCCCGACGAGGGGGTTCGACCGACCGGCGGGCTCGATCGAAGCGAGCCAGCGCGCGAGTTTCGCCTGGTTCTCGCGGGTGGCGGGGAGCAGTTCTTCGGAGAAGACCGCGCACGAAGCCGAGACCGATGTCGACGCGTCGTCGGGGTTGCCGGGGTCGCCGGCGGAAACGCTCTCGCGGAAGAGCACGACGGAGAACCGCTGCTCGGGCGCGAGACGGGCCACCGAACGCCTCAGTTCGTTCAGCACCATCGGCAGCGATGTGACCATCGGCCCGGAAGCGTCGACCGCGTAGACGACGGACTCGGCCCGTTCAGAACGGGCGCCGGCGAACGTGATCGATGAAGCGGCAGGGGCGGCCGCGCCCGGCGAACCGGGCTCACCCTTCGCAGCGGTCGCGTTTCGCGCGGTGATCTTCAGCGGCTCGGCGGTGCGCGCCGGAC
>CALMQD010000206.1 GCA_937871415.1 uncultured Phycisphaerales bacterium
GTGGCCCCGCGCCCGTTCGCGGGTCAAACTACCCGTTGCGTTCCCACCGCTCCCGCCCCGCAGAACACCCCCTCCCCGACCCCCTTGCCGCGAAACGCCCTCCTCGCCATCCTCGCACTCTTTGCCAGCGCTGCGCTCGCGCCCGCCGTCGCGCGCGCCCAGAACTGCGGCGACCCGGAGTGGGTCCAGCGCTTCACCCCCTTCTACACCCCCGCGCCGCGCTCCGGCCACGCCATGTGCTACGACTCCACCCGCCACCGCGTCATCCTCTTCGGCGGACGCCTCGCCGACGGCACCCTCTCCAACGGCACGTGGATCTACGACGGCGTCTGCTGGACGCTCCTCGACATCCTCTCCCCTTCCCCGCGCGAAGAGCACGCCATGGTCTACGACCCCGTGCGCGACCGCGTCTACCTCTTCGGCGGCGAGAACGCCCAGGGCCTCACCAACCACACCTACGAGTTCAACCCCGACACCCTCACCTGGACCCAGCTCCTCCCGGCGCTCAACCCCTCCCCGCGCCGCGGCCACGCCATGGTCTACGACTCGACGCACCACACCGTCGTGCTCTTCGGCGGTGAACTCCAGGACGGCTCCCTCTCCGCCGGCCACTGGACCTTCAACCCCGCTACCGGCGCCTGGACCCAGTTCCCCGGCGCCACCCCCGCCGCACGCACCCAGCACGCCATGGCCTTCGACTCACTCCGCGCCCGCGTCGTCCTCTTCGGCGGACGAACCAACCCGCCCGGCGCATCCCCCGGCCAGTTCTCCAACTCGATCTGGGAGTTCGATGGAACCTCCTGGACCCAGCCGCCCGTCTCCTCCGCCATCCCCTTCGCCCGCGCCGGACACACCATGGTCTTCGACGGACAGGGCAAGACCTTCATCTTCGGCGGACGCGGCGACACCAACGCCGACGGCGTCTACGAGTACTCCAACGCCACCTGGCTCTTCGACGGCGAGGCCTTCAACCAGCTCCTCCCCCTCATCGCCCCCACGCCCCGCGCAGAGGCCGCGATCACCCTCGACTCCGCCCACGACCGCCTCGTCCTCTTCGGGGGAATGGTCGCCAGCGGCGCACGCTCCGGCGCCACGCTCGAGTACGGCGACATCGCCCCGCCCACCATCACCGTCGACCCCGCGCCCCTCGCCCTCGAGGAAGGCCGCACCGCCGTCTTCACTGTCTTCTCCGACGCCCACCGCGCCACATACCTCTGGCACAAGGACGCCGAGCCCCTCGAGGACTTCGGCCTCGTCACCGGCGTCCACACGCCCCAGCTCGTCGTGAACAACATCTCCGCCGCCGACGCGGGCCTGTACTGGTGCAAGGTCACGAACCCCTGCCTGAGCGTCGGCTCCGCTTCCGCCGCCCTCTCGGTCATCCCCACACCCGAACTCCCCTGCCCGCTCGACGTGAACCAGGACGGCGTCGTCAACGCCGCCGACGTCGACGCCGTGCTCGGCGCATTCGACACATTCCTCGGCCTGCCCGGCTACAACCCGCGCACCGACCTCAACGCCGACGGCGCCGTCGATCAGAACGACGCCGACGTCATCCAGACCTTCCTCAACGAGAACGGCCCCACGCCCTGCCCCGGCGCCACTTCCTGTCCCGCCGACTTCGACCACGACGGGCACACCACCGTCTCCGACCTCTTCGCGTACCTCGACGACTGGTTCGCTCAGTTCCCCTCCACCGGCAGCGGCCTCTCCGCCGATTACGACGACAACGGCGCCGTCGACGTCGCCGACCTCTTCACCTTCCTCGACGACTGGTTCTCCGGCTTCGGCCAGGGCTGCTAGTCGCCTTCTAGCTTCCGCTCGTTTGCTGGGCGGCACACGCGTCTCGCCTGCGCGTTTGCTTGGTGGCGCAGGCGTCTCGCCTGTGCGTCTTCTGGGTGGCACAGGCGTCTCGCCTGCGCGCTTGCTTGGTGGCACAGGCGTCTCGCCTGTGCGCCTGCCACATTCCGCTCTGCGGCTTCGTGGCTCGGCCCTGTTTGCGCATGGCTGCAACGCCAAGTCGCAGCGACGCAGAGGCCGCAAAGAAACGACCCACTCCCAGCGCACGCTTCGTCACGACTGCCGACTGCCGACTGCCGACTGCCGATTGCCGATTGCCGATTGCCGAATGCCGGTTCATCACTGATGCCCGGTGCCTGATGCCCGGTGCCTCTTCTCACTCCCGCTCCGGCCCGCACAGCACCAGCAGAAAGCGCCGCTCCGCCCCGTCATACCGCTCCACCACCGACGCCACCTGCCCCGGCGTCAGCGAGCGATAGAACTCCGCCCCCCCCGTGAGCGACTCCGGGTCCACGCCGCGGCTGAGCGAACGCGAGAGCAGCGTCGACCACGCCCGATCGTCATGCTCGAACTCCCCCGCCGCCTGCGCCAGCGTCGGCGTCACCGCCGCCAGTTCCTCCAGCGTCGCCGGCCGGTTGCGCATCTCCGCCAGCACCGAGTCCAGCACCCCCGCCGCCTGCTCCGCCTGCTCGCTCGGCACGCTCACCACCGTCATCACCGCCCCCAGCGCCGGGTACGCCAGCGCCGGGTTCGCCGAGAACGTCACCGGACGCTCGCTGGTGATCCCCGCCTGCTCGAACCGCGCCACCGCGCGCTGCGACAACACCGCCGCCGCCGCCCGCAGCATCCGGTGGTCCTTTTTTCAGCGCTCCTCCGACCCCCGAGATCTCCCCATTTCCCCGAACCGACCCGCCTCCAACCCCGCCTGCGTCTTGTGCACGCG
>CALMQD010000207.1 GCA_937871415.1 uncultured Phycisphaerales bacterium
CGTGAGACAGCGCGAGCGCGTTCGAAAAGTCCCACAGCGAACTGAAGCCCTTGCCATGGCACCTTGGCCCTCCAGTGGATCTGGAGTTCGACGACCTCGAGATCGTCGTGGTGCTCTCCCGGTGCGAGGCGCGAACCGTCGGAGAACCACACACGGTTGTTGATCATCGCGATCACCGACGGGCCGGAGTAGTGCGTCGGTCGGGAGGGCGTCGAGGGAGTCGTAGCGACGGCGGGGGGCGCTTCGGCGTGCGGCGCACGGGGCGCGAAGAAGAGCGATCGGCCGTTGATCTGGCTGGCGAACCGCTTCTGGCGCTCGGCGAACTGGTCGAGCTGCTTCTGCTCGTTCTGCTGCACCTCGGTGGTGTCGACGGCGGTCAGGAGCGTGCGTGCGGCGTTCGACAGCGAGACCACGACCACCACCGCGGCCGCCACCAGTATCGCCAGCGCCAGCACCCCCAGGGGCCGGGCGCTCTTGCGGAGTTTGTCGAGGCTGCTGGCGGGCACGAAGGGTTCCTCTATCAGTGCAGGCGGGAACGGTTCAGCGGGAGGACTGCGGCAGGGCCCAGGCTTCGGCGGCGATGGTGGCGCGGACGAGCCCCGCGCCCGCGCCGGAGCGGGACGAGCCCCCGGCACGCGAAGAGGTCTGCGACTTGTCCTCGCGCAGGCGGGAGATGCACGTCACTTCGGGCGAGGCTTCCAGGTCGGCAACGACCTGAGTCACGACGCGCGGATCGGCCTCGAACGTGACTTCGATGATGACCCGCTCGAAGCGCTGGTCGGACGTGAGCGCTTTGAACGAGCCGCCCTTCTCGATCTGCGTGCGATCGAGGATGCCGGCGTTGTCGAAAACGTCGTTCACGCGGCGGGTGAGCGCCTGGCCCACCTGGGCCGCCGGCGCCGGGAGCGAAGGACGGCCGAACCGCACCATGCCCTCGGCGATCATGCGTCCTTGGTCGGATTCGCTCGTGCCCAGGGCACGCAGGCGGGACAGGTCTGCCGCGAGGCGGTCGGCCCGGGAGGACCAGCGATCGTGGTAGACCAGCACGTAGTCGTTGATGGCGATGAAGGCGACGACGCCCGCGACAAACCACACCAGCCAGCGTGCGGCGCGGGGGAGCCCGGCGTAGATCTCGGTGAATCGGTTCACCGGCCACCCCCCGTCGGGCTGCCCGCGCTGAGCATGCGCTGGCGAGCCTTCTCCGACTCGGCGTTGAGGCGGGCCTTCACTTCCGGGTCGGTGGCGCGGGCGGCGGCGGCCTTGCGCGCCCCGAACTCCTTCATCGCCGTGGTCTTGTCCATCTGCGCGATGTCCGCGTCTGAAAGCGGCGCCGGGGGTACGAACGCGGCGGACGGCGCGAGAGTCGTCGATGAGCCGTCCGACCGGGACGCGGCGCCGTTGCCGCGCCGGCGCGGGCGGTCGAACGACGTGTCGTCCTCGGGCTGCTCCGCCGAGGCGATCGCCGGTTCGCGCCACTCGTCCCCGAAGAGTTTCTTGCCCAGGGACACCTGCGTGTAGTCGTTGGGCCAGTCGGCGTCGAACATGGCCGCGTTGCCCGTCACCCGGGCGGTGATGGTGAATCGCACGCCGTCGCCGGATTCGACGCTGGGCGTCGCGAGTTGCGAGAAGACGCGGGTCTTCGAGAGGTTCTCGCGGAACGAAGCGACCAGGTCGGGCTTCTCGGCGCGCCCGCGGATGGAGATCGCTTCGTTGGGCGTGAGTTCCAGCGCCTCGATCTCGATGCCCGCGGGCGCGGTCGCCGCGATCTCCGCGAGCAACTTGCTCATCGGCCATCGGCGCTCGCGCAGCAACTGATAGAACCCCACGCGCCGCTCGGCGTCGGAGAGGCGCTGCTCGAGCTTCGCGTCCCTGGCCTTGCCCTCGAGGTACTTGAGCCGGGCCCAGGCCGAGGCCATCGGGACCAGCACGAGTGCCGCGACGGCGCAGGCGATCACGACGGCGGCCCTTCGCGGGCGCGAGAGGTCGCGCAGTACGCGCTCGGGGAGCGTGGTCTCCGCGACCGGCTCGTAGGCCCGCAGAGCGATGAGCCCCTGCTCGGCCGGGTCGTTTCTCGCCCAGATCGACAGCGCGCCGAGGGCCAGCCCGCCGTCGTCCACCCACGAAGGCAACGAGTCCGGGCTCGAG
>CALMQD010000208.1 GCA_937871415.1 uncultured Phycisphaerales bacterium
GATGCGTTCCTTGGCGCTGCTGGCGGCGATGTTGTTGACCGGGATGCGCCGGAACTTCACTTCCTTCCGCTCCGCCACGATCTCGTCGATGAAGTCCTCGACGATCCGCGTGATGCGCGGGGCATCGTTGATGACGATGACGCCCAGTTCGTCCATGAACGTGATGGCCGGCGTCGCGCCGGTGCTCGCGCCGCGGGCCGCCTGCGTCAGGCCCTGGATCGCCGACGAGAGCGAACTGGGACGGATGCCGGGCGTGGGGATGATCCGCGTGGTGAACAACTCGCCGCGACCGACGGTCGCGACGACCTGCGTGCGCGGCTGGAGGATGAGGATGCCCGAGCGGTCCTGGACCAGCGTGTAATCGCGCTGCTCCAGGAGCATGATGAGGAACCGCAGGACGTCCTCCTTGGGGATCGTCAGCGGCGTCGAGAGGACCACGGTCTGCCCGCGCAGGCCGGCGTCGGTCTTGATGATCTGCAGGTTGAAGTCGCGCTGCACCATGTCGACCAGTTGGGTCAGGTCGACCGGCTCGGCGAAGGCGGAGAAGGTGTACATGTCGCCGCTGAGCCCGCCGGGGGTCAGGGGCTGCTGTTCGGCTCCCTCCGCGGGCTGGGGCTGGGCGATGGCGGGCTGGGTGACGGGGGGCTTGCTCGCGGCGGGCTGAGCCGGCGCGGGCTGGGCCGCGGGGCGCGTGGGGTTGGGCGTGGGCGGGGCGAACTTCTTAGCGCCCCCGGCCTTCTCTTCCGCTTCGCGCGCCTTCTGCTCGCGTTCCTCGCGTTCTCGCGCCTGCTCGGGTGTTTCCTTGGGGCGTGGAGGCGTGCGCCCGCCGCCCAGGCGGCTGCCTTCGCGCGGCGTCTGAGCGTCCGCAACGCTGGGGCTCGCGCCGATGGCCAGGCCGGCGCACATGCACAGCACGCACGCCGCGTGACGGGCCGCGTGCTTCTTCACGATGTCTTGCGTTGGGCCGGCCATCTGCATCTCCAAACGGGCGCGGGCGCGAGTCCCGCGTTCCATGCACAAACCCCCGCCGCCCCTGCCGCCCCCCATTCCCCGCTGGAGCCCGGCTTCCCGGGCGGGAGGGGAGAAGCGAAAATCGCCGCGGCACGAACCGGCGTTTCGCGGGAAAGCGCCGGCGCGCTCGGTCGGCGCGCGCTGCGCTCTCGCAAGCGGCGCGCCGCGCAACTTCCGCCCCCTACCCCCGCGCACCCCACCACCACCTCCTCTTTTCCC
>CALMQD010000209.1 GCA_937871415.1 uncultured Phycisphaerales bacterium
TCGACCGTGGCCGTCACCGCGGTGGCCGTCGAAGCGCGTCCAGATCGCCCGGCATTGTGACGGAAGTCCATCATGCCCCAGTTCGTCGGATTCGACTTGGGATCAAAGATGTTTGAGCCGACCCAAGCGAACCCGGTGGCGCTCGGAGCGGACGGAGAAACTGGGTATCCGGTCTTCGGTGGATAGATTTCCCAATAGCCCGGCACAATCTTCGAACTCGTAGTCCACGTTGGCGGATTGCCACCCCAACTGATCGAGCCAAACCCGCCGCTTTCCTTGACGTCCACACTCCGAGAGCTGCCGAACACGATCAAGCTCGTCGGCACGTTGACCTCAAACATGTGGGTCACGTAAAACTTCTTCGGCGCCGAACCATTAATGGTGGTGTATGTCGCCCCGGCGCCTGGCGGCGGAGAACCCGGGCGGGGGTGGCCAATCGACGCCTTCTCTCCTCCTCCGTCGCCTTTGAGATAGTAATACATGGCGCCTCGAGAACGACTGCCGCCCACGTACACGGTGTTCATGCCCAGCGAAGGGTGAAAAGCCAACGCCGCCGGCAGCGAGCCGATATCGGTGTCGTACAGGTTCGTCGGCGGCGAATAGCCCGGATTGGTCGAAGACGGGGCACGGTTGCGCGTGCGGAACTCTGCAAGCGTCGCACGATCCAGCTGGTGCACATCGAACGGGAAGCCATTCTCGCCCAGCCAGCGGTAGCCGTTGATCTTGATGATGTTTCCCTCGGTGTAATACCCCTTCACCAGCGGATCGGGGTGCAGCCAAATCAACGGACCGAACGCGTTGTTCAGGTGCCCGACTTGCCAGGGGATGTACCCGGTGAACACGGCTTCCTTGTTGCTGTTCGAGTACGCGTGGTACGCCGAAATTTCCTGATTTGCCGCGGATTGCTCGCGGATCATGTACGCCAAGCGGCGCGCGCCCGCGAGGGCCGGGAGCAGAATGGAAATCAGGAGCGCGATGATCGCGATCACGACCAACAACTCAATGAGTGTAAAGCCGCGACGCTTCGCCAACTGGCACGAGCCTTTCATGTGGGTCTCCCTGCGAGCCGCACTGTGCACTTGCCTCGCCCACTGCGGGCGGAGAGCAATGTTGTTCTCTTCTACTCACCTGCGAAAAATCGCGCAGCAAGCCGCTGCGACAGAACGAATGAATCCGCCGGACGTCTTCTGATTCTCGAACAGATCGACCAACAGCCCCAGATCACGAGTCCTACCGAACTGGCCACGAATGGCCAGTAACTCCAACCAGTCAAGAGTGTACCAAGAATTGTCGGACGCAAGGCCTGTTCCCTGACAATTCTGAGCCCCGCCGGGTCTTATTTGCGGCAGGAAGCGCCAAGCTCCACCACGTTCCGGCCAGCCTCAGGTCGGCCTTCGGACATTGGAAAACAAGGCGAAAACCCGGCCTTTGCCCGAAGTGTTTGTATTTAGTTCGTATTCAAAGACCAATCCGGCCGCGTCGCCCGGTCGGCCCAAAGCCGCATGTCGAGCATCTGGTTGTATCCCGCCAGGTTGACGTGCCCGTCGAAGAACGCCGCGGCCGCCTTGTGCGAATGCCGGAAATCCACGTACCCGCCTGCCGCGGGATTGGTCGAAAGGTCTGACCCGGGGGTCCACCACTCAGCGCCGGTGGCGCGCCGGGGCGGATCGATGCGGAAGAAGCCCGACACCAGGTCGCCGCCGTCAGGGTTCACGCCGTGCGCCGAAGCGAACACGAGCAGTTCGCACGGACGCTGGGCCTGATCGATGCGGGAGATGTAGAACGGGCCGTACTGCTGCGCTGCGCTCGCGCTGAACCCCTTGCGATCGAGCGTCGCGTCACCGCCGACGAACATCGAGTTGAGCCCGAACGTCGGCGATAGCGAGACGAAATACTGGAAGTCGGAGCGCGACCGGTAGTTTTTCAGCAGGTCCTCGTCCTTGTACAAACCGCGGAAATCTCCGCTCAAAAAAGGCCAGAGCCGCCAGGGATAGCGCTGCGCCTGCGTGCCGTACACGCGCTCGCGCTGCTCGTCTTCCACGACAAACTCCGGCGCTCCGGGCGTCGGCGGATTCGAGACCCACGACAGCGGCAAGTAGCCCGGCAGCACCGCGTCCTTGTTCTCCTGCGCATAGCACGCGTACGCCGTCATGATCTGCTGGCCGGCCGCGAGTTCCCGTGCGGTGAACGCCAGGCGACGCGCGCGGCTGAGCACGGGGAGCGTGATGCCCACCAGGACGCCGATGATCGCGACAACCACGAGCAGTTCAATCAGCGAGAACGCCCGCACGGCGCGCATGAACGGGCAACGAGAAACGGCGCGACGCGTTGCGCTGTCGTTGTGTTCGTCGATCGCCACGGGCGAGCCTCCGGAGAACTGTACGGAATCAAACGACAGACCGGTCCAGATCCCCGGGCGGTCATCGTTGATACTCAGTCTCAAGTGTACTACGCTCATTGCTGCCAGATCGGAAAATCCTCTCGATCACGAGAAACTGGCATTGTGGGGTGCAGCGCATCGTCTTCAACACTGCGTCTGACACTGACCAAGGAGTCGCCCATGAACAAGTCTCAGCATCTTTCGGTTCGCCCCCTCCTCGTCACGATGGTGGGGCTGAGCGTGTCGGCTTCGGCCGTTCGGGCCGTCGAGATCAACAAAACGTACCTCGGACCGAGCCTCGACCGGTGGATGTACAGCTTCAACACCGACCCGGGCAACAAGCCCGACGCGGCCATCTTCGCGCCGTACGGGCATCCGACGCAGCCGAACTTCGATGACCGAGACGGGCAACTGCTGGTCGGGTTCGTGACCGTCGGCGATGTGCCCCCCGGCCAGGGCGTCGATCACTACCGGATCATCAGCGCCACGGTGACCGCCACGGTCTCGCCCGATTCCGCGTTCGCGTACGACCCGACGCCGGACACGTGGGACACCTACTCGCAGTCAGGCGGGGTCGCGCCGGTTCCCGATTCGGACGCCGGGCGTTCAATCGAACTCTACCTCGCCGGCTACCGCGCCGGTTGGTCACTGGCGACCTTCCTCGAAACCTCTCGCTACGCCGGCGCCGCAGGCGATCCCCTCCCGCCGGGCGGCGTGTGGTACCCGGCGCGCGGCATCCGCAACGTCTTCCCGGCGCAGTACGAGCCCGCGGGGAGCGGCATCATTCGCGACGTCTCCAACAACGTCGACGAGATGTTCGAGCCGCGCCCCGTTGCCATCGCCCGCAACGCGAGCCTCACGCCCGGGCAGATCGTGCCCGTGGGCACGCCGATGACGTTCGACTTCGACCTGAGCAACCCCGACACGCGCCGGTACCTCCGCGAGGGGCTGAACGCCGGTCAGTTAAACTTCGTCATCTCGTCGCTCGCCGAGGCGCAGATCCAGACGCCGCAGACCGTCCGGTTCTACTGCAAAGAGGCGGGCGTTCCGAACACGGCGCCGACGCTCAACATCCGCGTGTGCGTGGGTGCGCCGGCGGACTGGGACTGCTCCGGAGCCGTCGGCGTCAGCGATCTCTTCAAGTTTCTCGACGAGTGGTTCGCGGGCAGCGCCGACTTCGATGAGAACGGGCAGACCGGCGTGGCCGACCTCTTCGCGTTCCTGGATGCCTGGTTCGCGACTTTCGGCACCTGAACCCTCCGGGCGTCCTGGCACAGGGAGCGAACATTGCACGACAACGGTTCCGATCAAACGACAGGCTCTCCTCCGCCCCGTTGGCATCGCCTGTTCGCG
>CALMQD010000210.1 GCA_937871415.1 uncultured Phycisphaerales bacterium
CGAGGACTCGCTGGAGCGGATCACGCACTCGGTCTGCACGCTGGAGTTCGAGTCGCACCGGCCGCTGTACGACTGGTTCATCGACGCGATCAACGAGGGGCGCGGCCCGGGCGAGCGCGTGTGGCACTCGCAGCAGATCGAGTTCGCGAAACTCATTCCGACGTACACGATCCTGAGCAAGCGGAACCTGTTGAAACTGGTGGAGCAGAACCTGGTCGAGGGGTGGGACGACCCGCGGATGCCGACGGTGTCGGGGATGCGCCGGCGGGGGTACCCGTCGAAGGCGCTGCGGGCGTTCGTCGAGGATGTGGGGGTGACGAAGACGGACTCGCTCATCGACATCGGGCGGCTCGAGAACGCGGTGCGGGACCACCTGAACAAGACGGCGCCGCGGGCGATGGCGGTGCTGCGGCCGCTGAAGGTGACGATCGAGAACTGGCCGGAGGGGAAGGTCGACGAACTCGATTTCGTGATGAACCCGGAAGACCCGCCCCCCCCCGCCAAGCGCAAGGTTCCGTTTTCGAAGGTCATCTACATCGAGCGGGACGACTTCATGGAGGAGCCGCCCAAGAAGTTCTTCCGGCTGGCGCCG
Organism: uncultured Phycisphaerales bacterium; assembly: GCA_937871415.1. Classification (GTDB taxonomy): domain Bacteria; phylum Planctomycetota; class Phycisphaerae; order Phycisphaerales; family UBA1924; genus JAHBK01. Next base: position 593 of record CALMQD010000210.1, read on the forward strand.
GGGGCCGAGGTGCGCCTGCGCTGGGCGTACTTCATCAAGTGCGAGCGGGTGGTGAAGGACGCGGCGGGGAATGTCATCGAACTCATCTGCACCTACGACCCCGCGACCCGCGGCGGGGATGCGCCGGTCGGGCCCGATGGTCAGCCGACGAAGAAGGTCAAGGGGACGCTGCACTGGGTGAGCGCGGCGCACGCGGTGAAGGCGAAGGTGCGCCTGTTCGACCGGCTGTTCAAGGTGGAGGAGCCGGGGAAGGCCACCGGCAACTTCATGGACGATTTGAACACGGCGTCGGTGGAGGAAGTGGAGGCGTGGGTGGAGCCGTGGCTGAAAGAGGCCGCGGAGAAGGGATTGGGGGCGAAGGAGAGTGGTGAGGGCGGGGGTGGTTTTCAGTTCGAGCGCCTCGGCTACTTCTGCTTCGACAAGGGGAGCACGCCGGGGGCGATGGTGTTCAATCGCACCGTGACGCTGAAAGATGCTTGGGCGAAGGCGGCGAAATAGCCAAAGGGTCAAATAGCCATATGGCCAAACGGCGGAAAGGCCGAAAGGCTGCGGGCGCAGTCGCGGGTGGGTGGTTCGGGGGAAGGGCGTGAGCGCGGGGCTCCAACGCGAAGGCGCGGAGGCGCGAAGGCTCGCGGAGAAGGGCGCGAGAGAGCGCACGGGCGGGTGAGTGAGAGCGGCGAGGGACGGGGGTGGGAGCGCGAGATCAAGTCGGTGCGAGGCGGCCGCGGGCCGTTTGCTTGCGCGGGTCGTACTCGTTCGCGAACGCGACCGCCGAAGTCAAGAGCAAGCCCCCGCCCACGGCCGCGGCGAGGCAGGCGGCGAAGAACAGGCCGATCGGCAGGCTGAACATCTCGATCCTGTCGTGCCGCGGCGGAACGCGCATGGACTGGGTGAAAGTGCGCCCGGGCGACTGCGCGCTCGACGGCGTCGCCCACTCACCGTTTACTTTCGAGAGTGTGACGGCGAACATCGCGAGGATAGCACCCCAATGGAGCATCG
>CALMQD010000211.1 GCA_937871415.1 uncultured Phycisphaerales bacterium
TGCCGTCGCTGGTCACGGTGCCCGACGTGAACTGTGCCGTGCCCCGGAGCGTGAAGTCGCCGAGGGTTCCGCCCAGCGCGTGGTAGTTGTTGAAGTTCGCGTTCCCCGTGTACGAACCGTTCGCGCTCGCCACGGCAACGAACCCGCCCCCGTCGTCGAACTCGACGTCGGCGATCGTCACCGCGTGAGATGCCGAAGTGAGCCGGGCGCCGATGTCCAGTCCGACCAGCGTGTTGCCGGCGGTGAACGTCGGCGTCTGCGTCATCGTCATCGCGGGAAGACCGGTGAAATCGTTGCTGGCGTAGACGTTGAACGTCACCGTGTTCGACGTGTTATTCCAGATCACTTCCCAGGAGCGCTCCAGGCCACCCGATCCATCGTTCGGGCCCCACCACCCGTTGCCCGGGTTTCCGCCCTGCACCGTGCTTTGCCCCGCGGCTTCGAGTCGGGCCTTCTGGTTCCCGAAGTTGAACGTCCCGATCGCGTTGAACAACGACGTCGTCGTACCCCCCGGGAAACTCGCCGGCGTGAGCGTCATAGCCGCCTCCGCCGAACCCGCCAGAGAAGCGACAGCCAACAGACTGACAACGATTGAGCTCTTCATCATCTCCCATCCTCCAGAGTCACCTTTCGGCGACAATGCTGACCGCGCGGCGCCCGGACGAGTTCACAATCACCCCCGCTATCGACACCGCGCTGACTCAAGTGAATCCGGCTGCGGCTCCCCGGTCAACGGAAAACTCTCGGGCGGCGGCAATCTGCGAACAGAATGCTGTGGCTCGATGAGACAAAGGTCTGAGAACCAGCCGTTCAACCCGATGATCGGGTCGCGGAATCGTTCACAATCGCACGAATCGCCGAGATGTCGACCGAAGCGCCGGAGCATTGCGAGGAGAACTTGAACCTGCTTGCATCGCGATCAGTCGTGCTTCGATCGATGACCACGGCCCGAGCGTGCGCCCGGGCCGTGGAGGGTTGAACTCAGGTTTGTGCGCTCAGGATCGAGCGAACTCAGCGACGCCGGCGCGTGGCGAGCAGTCCGCCGAGCCCGAGCAGCGCTGCGGCCCCGGGGGCGGGAACGCCGACCTTGAACTGGTACATCGGGTCCGAGCCCGCCGAACGCGGCCCATCCAGCACGGCGTCGGCCGTGAGCGTGAACCCGGCGCTCAGGTGTGTGTCCACCACGCCCCAGTACTCCGCGTTGGCGTCACCGTTGAGCACGTCGAACGCATAGTCCACGCCCACACCGTTGTAAGCCAGGTCGATCTGGATGTTCGAGAGCAGGCTTAGCGGCGTCGTGCTGTCCTTCACTCGGGCAAAGAGCGCGGTGGGCCCGTCGACGACGCTGCGAGTGATCGAGCCGATCCCCGCGAGCGTCAGCGTTGCGCTCCCGGCGCCGTTGTACGAGAAGGTGACGCCGTGGGCGTTCGTGCCGCTCCACGCCGAGTTCGCCGGCGATCCGATCGGCACGTCCGCGCCGTTGACGATGGCGTACTCCCAGTCGCCGACGGCCAGCCCGTCTCCCCAGCGGACGTTACCGCCGAAGGTCTTGCTGAACGCGCCGGAACTTTCGTACGAGATGAAGTCGGCGTCGGAACTGAAGGTCACGACGCCCGCCCAAGCCGCGGTGCCGGAAACGGCCACCGCCGCGAGCGCGGAAACACACAGCCATCGATTCGGGATCAGCATCGTCTCTCTCCTCCTGAGCGCCGCGCCAGACGCGTGCGTTCGCAGTTTCTGCGGCAGTACTATACCGCCCAACTCCGCACCCGGAACCCCAAACTTCGCAGCTGGAATACCAGACTCCGAAGTCGGAACATCTCGCAGGGTCCTGGATGAGGCTCAACCCGTCGCGGCCGCGTTCTCGGACGTTGAGAACCTTGTCCCGCCGATCGGACAACCGCGCAGCCGGGAACCGTCCGCGATCCACGCTGCTCGCATCGCGTTTCAGAGTGCCGGGCCCGCCGCAGGCCCCCTCGCTGTATTCGTGTGTCTCCACAGTGCGCCGCGCCGCAACCGCAAGGCGGTCAACCGATTTCTCGCTTGACAATAGTTAGCGTACACGCTAAATTATGCGCCCCTGCTTCAGCAGGAGAAAGGACATCGCCATGCACGCATCCACCGCTCCCGGTCCCGTCTCGGTGGTCTGTCGCTACGTCGTCAAACCCGGACACGAGCAGGACTTTGCCGGCCTGCTGGGTCGCCATTGGAAGACGCTTCACGCTTCCGGCCTGGTCACCGACACGCCCGCCCGCATCCGCAAGTGCGTCGATCAGCGTGGACGCAACGCGTTCATCGAAGAGTTCTCATGGAAAGGTGCGCAGAGTGCGGGCATCGCGCACAGCACGCCTGCTGTCATGCAGATGTGGGAACCGATGGGCGCGTACTGCTCGGACATGGAGTTCTGGCATGCCCAGGAAGTCGACGCCGCGCAACCATGAAGCGTCCGCTCCGCGGTTCGAGCGGCTGGGCGATGTGCTGGAATCACTCGCCCACCCGACGCGGCGGACGATCGTGCTGACCCTTGCGATCCGCGGTCCGATGGCCGCGGGCGATCTCGCGGACCGTTTCAAGGTATCGTGGCCCACCGTGACGCGGCATCTGGGTCTGCTCGAGCAATCGGGCGTCCTGCGCGTCAGTCCGGCGGGTCGCCACCGGGTCTATGAGCTCGTGCCGGAAACGCTCGCCGTGCTCAGTGACTGGGTGACCGAAG
>CALMQD010000212.1 GCA_937871415.1 uncultured Phycisphaerales bacterium
GAGCGGCGGCGTGGCGCGCGGCGTGCGCGGGCGCTCACCCCGAGCAAGGGGTGTACGACGGGCGCAGCGTGAAGGGCGTCTGATGATTGCGCTCGGATCGCGTCAAGGGCGTGTCAAGGTCGACAGGCCGGAGCAACCTTCAAGCGTTCTTATCTTCGGCGCGGCAGACATCCGACGGGCCGTCGCTATCTTCGCGGCTCGCGACGACCCGGCGCACGCGGCGCCGAGGCTCGCGGCACGGAGACGCACGCCATGGCCGTTCGAAGGACTGGACAGACGCCCGCACGACGCCGGGGATTCACGCTCATCGAGCTGCTGGTGGTGATCGCGATCATCGCGGTGCTGGTGGGGATCCTGCTGCCGTCGCTGGGCGCGGCGCGGAAGGAGGCGCAGGCGCTCAAGTGCGCGGCGCAGGCGCGGAGCGTGGCGCAGGGCGTCGCGGTGTACCAGTCTTCGTACGGCGTGTTCCCGCTCTCGTACGCGTACGCGGTGGACGCGACGGCGCCGGTGTGGGACAAGAACGACCAGGGCCTCAACGACAACGGCAAGCCCTACATCCACTGGTCGTACTCGCTCATGGCGGACGGTGATCGGATCCCCGGCGAGGCGTTCAAGTGCCCGTCGGCCCCGAGCGGCGGGGCGCCGCGGACCAACCCGGGGGACGACGCCAAGAACCGCGAGAGCTGGCAGACGACGTACTCCTCGGTCTTCGAGGACTGGCAGGCGCCGCGCATGGCGTACACGGGCAACGCGGCGATCTTCCCCCGCAACAAACTCGCGCTCGACGGGGCGCAGCGCCGGAACATCTTCGTGAGCGACGCGGCGGTGACGATCCCTTCGAAGGTCATCCTCGCGACGGAGTTCCTCAAGGAGCTGGACTGGCAGGTGATCGCGTCGGGGAACGTGAGCAAGAGCCACCGCTCGATCAACCCGTTCGTCGGGGGCTCGTCGGGCTCGGACGTGTACAACGAGCCGGACACGGGCTCGACGCCCCGGTTCTTCTACCCGTCGGAGAGCGAGATCCTGCCGCAGGCGCAGATCACGGCGAACTACTTCGCGAACACGGACGCGACGGCGCTGAACGCGGTGGGCCGCTCGCACCAGGGGGGCGACAAGCGCTTCGGGGGCACGGCGAACTTCTCGTTCGTGGACGGGCACGTGGAACGGATGACGGTTCTGGAGACGGTGAAGAAGCGGCTGTGGGGCGACAAGTTCTACAGCCTGTCGGGGAAGAACAACAAGGTGGCCGACGCGGGCTACTGAGATGAGCCACGCCGCGGCGCGGGCGAGAGCCCGCGTGCGCGGATTCCAGCCTCGCAACGGGAACGGCGTGTTTGTGTGGACGGGACGGCGTGTGGCCGCCCCGCACGGTGTATCTGCGCAACAACGACGACGCCGGGACCGGGGCGGGCTGGACGTCATTGTGGACCGGAACCGACCGCCAACTGCTGAAGGAGACCTGCATGAACCGTCCGATCGCTCGAAACCTGTGCCTGACGGCCGCCTGCGGCGCCGTCGCGGGACTCTCGTCGCTGGCCGCGGCGACCCCGACCGTGATCAACATCGCCGGCGCGACGCTGCTTGAGAACTACCTGAACAAGCGGGCCGCGACGGTGGACTTCATCGACGCCGATGGGGACGGGCTTGCCCGATCGATCCCGGGCTCGATCTTCACCGCGCCGGACCAGCTGGCGCCGTTCGAGCTGCCGGGGGGCTCGGGCTCGGCGGCGACGTGGAGCGCCAACACGTTCTGGGGCGTGAACTACATGGCGACCAGTTCGGGCACGGGCCTCTCGGAACTGATCGATCAGGGGCGCGCGTTCCAGACCGGGATGAGCACGGCGACGACGATGCCGCAGAGCGCACGTTCGTCGGCGTTCTTCAACCGGTACAAGTACATCACGGGGGGCGGGGTGTTCTCCGACCCCGGGGTGGAGTTCCCGTCGATCCCGACGGGGATTCTGAACACGGGCAACGCGGGCGGCGCGCCGGTCCGGCAGGTCATGTCGGGCCCCAACAAGTTCAAGGCGCTGTTCACGCTGCCGAACGTGCCGTCGACGCAGCCCAACGACGGTCTGACGGACAACGGCGGCATCCAGGTGGACATGGCGATCCTGGACGTGCCGTCGCGTTACGCGGTGCGGATCTCGGGCGCCGCGGGCCCGACGCGCACGCCGACCACGGCGGGCTACGGCCAGAACGCGCGATTCTCGGCGAACCCGAACGGCTCGAACTCGAGCAACGGCATGACGCTGGCGAGCCTGAACCCGCGCACCGGGGCGCCTTCGTTCGGCGTGCCGGCGAACCTGAACACTCCGGCGACGGCGGACGCGAACACGCTCTTCGACAGCCCGCTCTTCCTGGCCCCGATCGCGCCGATCGTGAACTTCGGCACGGGCATCGACACCATCAGCATGACCGAACTGCAGTTCCTGTTCGGGTCGGGCCGTCGCTCGAACGGCGAGAACCTCGTCGTCGTGACGCGCAACGCCACCAGCGGCACGCGTATCGGCTTCCAGAACTCGATCGGGATGGACCCGTCGTTCGGCGTGGGCGACAACCTCGGCGCGCAGAACAACTCGCTCGCGAACGACCGCCTGGGGCCGGACTACCTGGTCAACCTCAAGAACGGCAACCCGCGCGTCGAATCGACGTTGTTCAACACCCGCCTGGGCATCGGTTACGGCGGGCCGGAGCGCGGCGTGACGAACGGATCGCCCGACGTGCAGTGGCTTCTCGCGGGTTACCTGGACATCCCGTCGGTCGTCAACAACCTGCCGAACTACGGCGGGAGCACGCCGGTGCGCCCGACGCTGTCGGCGATCCTGTCGAACGACACGCCGGCGACGGCGTGGGTGATCGGCGGGCCGGCGGCGCTGGTGACCTTCGGCGACCCGAAGTCCAACGCCCCCGAGGTCGGCGGGCTGGGGTGGATGGAGCCGTACAACGACGCCAACCACAACGGCATGTACGACGTGGGCGAAGACTTCAACGACTTCAACGGCAACATGGTGCGCGATGCGGTCGAGCCCCGGCCCGGCACGCTGCCCCCGGCGATGAGCAACCCGCAGGCCGCGGCGTTCATCAACAACATCACGCGTTCGATCTCGGAGTTCGAGGGTTGCCCGGGCTGCGACGACACGACGTTCACGCCGGGCGAGTACGCGGCGACGCAGTTCATCCTGAACGGCGCGCTGCCGCGGGTGCAGCAGCTGGACGACCCGACGAACCTGGTCACGAACACGGGATTCAGCCCGTCGCTGAAGGACTACCTGCTGAGCAGCACGAACGTGCAGAACAACGCGGTCTTTACGGCGTTCGGGCGCGGTGTGGCGCCGGTGACGCCGGGCAACAGCCGCGCGGGCAAGGTGCCCTCGCGCAAGCGCGGGGTGTCGACCTACTCGGACAACGCCATCAACGCGAACGCGGCGACGACGGCGGCCTACATCACCGAGGGCGGCGCGGCGCTCTTGGGTAACGACGGCGGCACCGACACGACGCGTGACAACCTGCCGCTTCGCAACCTCATCGCCGGCGACTTCAGCGGCGACGGGCTGCGCAACATCGGTGACGCGGCGGACATCGTCGGCGCGTGGAAGAAGCGCAACGGCACGCCGGGGTGGGTCGCCCCGAACGGGTCGGGCGTGCTGGCGACGCTGGCGGCTTCGGTCGGCACCACGGTCCCCGGGTCGGACTTCTGCATCGAGATCGTCGGCGACTTCGACGGCGACGGTTCGTTCACGTCGGCCGACGTGCGTTACTTCGCGGACGGGCTGGCGATCGTGACCAGCGGGCCCAAGGCGGGCAAGTTGGACCGTCTCGAAGGGTTCAAGGCCGTTGACAACGCGTTCGGCGGCACGGGCAACTTCTTCGGCACGGTGATCGGCCCGGCGACGGGCCCGGTCGGCGGGATCAAGCCGTACGCCGCGGGCGATTCCGCCGCGGACGTGGCGGGCACGCAGCTCACGCCGGGCGCCGGGTATCCGACGCGCGGCTCGGCCCCGCGGGGCGCGAACGGGCGCGTCGACGGGTTCGACATCTCGTACGTCTACGCCCAGTTCAAGCAGCCGGGGATCGACGGGGACGAGGTCGACTGGGCCGGCGAGTTCGATGAGACCTGCCTGGCCGACCTTTCGGCGGACGTGAACGGCGACCTGAAGATCAACCAGGCCGACGTGGACTACATCGTTCACACGGTGCTGTGCACGAACTACGGAGACGTGAACCTCGACGGGCGCGTCGACGGCAACGACCTGGTCGGTCTGAGCGCCGGCACGGGCAAGAGCTGGTCGACGGGCGACATGGACGGCGACGGCGACTACGACGCCGCGGACACGGCGATCATCAACGCGAACATGGGCAAGGCCCGTCCGTGCTGCCCCGCCGACTACGACGTCGACGGCGACATCGACGTGGCCGACCTGTTCGGGTTCCTCGACGCCTGGTTCGCCACGTTCGGCAACATCGGCGGCACGTTCACCTCGGACTTCGACAGCGACGGCGATGTCGACGTGGCCGATCTGTTCGGGTTCCTCGACGCCTGGTTCGCGGGCTTCGGGAACAACTGCTTCCCGGCCTGAGGCCCGGGAGAGAGAGGGGGGCGGCTACGGACCGCTTCCCCGCGCTGATCGCTCTCTGTGCCAGCGCGGTCCTTCTTGGAGCCCCCCGGTTTGCAGCCGGGGGGTTCTTTTTTTTGGCGGCGGTCACGCCTCGCGGTGGAAGAGCCAGCGGAGTTCGTGCGTACGCAGGGCGATCGCGGCGGCGAGGAACGTCACGCCGCCGAGCGCGACCGAAGCGCCGAGCGAGACGGCGTGCTGCGTCCAGGTGGAACGCGGGCCCCAGATGCCGAGGAAGGCCCAGACCATGAGGCCCATGACGGCGGCGGCGAGGGCGACCTTGGCGCAGCCGACGACGGTGACGCGGTCGAACATCGCGTGCGGCGGGAGGAAGCGGCGCGAGAGGCGGGCCAGGATGAGCGTCTGGAGCATGGCGCACAAGCTCGTGCTCCAGGCAAGCCCCGCCTCGCGGAGGTGCAGCGGGACTCCCAGGGCGTGGTAGTCCCAGATGAGCGT
>CALMQD010000213.1 GCA_937871415.1 uncultured Phycisphaerales bacterium
GCTGGGCGTGCGGGGCGTGGTGGAACCGGGCGGGGACGAGGGCGGGGGCGGGGGAGGGGGCGGCGGAGGAGGCGGGCGACACGCGCGGCCCGGGTGTGCGCCTCGTGGGTGTCGATCGCGTGGTGTCGTCGCCGGCGGAGAAGGCGGCGCGGGCCAGATCCAGCGGGGCGGAGATCGTGGACATGGAGTCGCACGCGTTCATCCGGGCGTGCGAGGAGGTTGCGCGCGATTGGGGCGCGGTGCTGTGCTGGTCGGTGGTGCGCGGGGTTTCGGACACGCCCGGGGAGACGCTGCCCGGGGAAGTGGTCGCGTGGCTTGACGAACGGGGCAACACGCGGACGCTGCGGGCGCTGCGCGATCTGGCGTGCAAGCCGCGGCTGATCCCGCACATCTACGGCGTGATGCGGCGCAGTTCGCGCGTGCTGCCCAAGGTGGGCGCACGCACGCTGGCGATTTGTGAGCAGTGGCTGAAGAGCGCGCCCGATTCAGCGTCGGAAGGCGGCGTGGCATGAGCGGGAAGACTCGAACTGCGCCGATCACGCCGATGCCGTGGAGTCCGGCGGAGTTGCGGCGCGCGGGGACGGTGGTGGTGTTCGGCGGGTCGTTCGATCCCCCCCACCGCTGGCACGTGCGCGGGCCGCGGGTGGCGTTGGAACGGGCGGACCTGGGCGGGGCGCTGCTGCTGTATGTGCCGGCGGCGCGGAGCCCGCACAAGGCCCGAGGGCCGCTGGCGAGCGACGAAGACCGTGTGGCGATGCTGCGTCTGGCGCTTCGCGGGCGGCTGGGGCGGGGACCGGGGCCGGGACCGGGGCGGGGACCGGGGCGGGGACCGGGGCGGGGCGCCGGTCTAACGGCGGTGTGGACGGATGAACTGGACCGTGCGCGAGCGGCCGAGCGCATGGGAGGGGGCTCGGGCGCCGCGACAGCGTCCGCGCCGAAGCCGAGTTACATGATCGACACCGTCGAGCGGCTGCGGCGGCTGGTTGGGCGGGATGTGAACGTGCGGCTGCTGATCGGCGCGGACCAGGCGGCGCAGTTTCACCGGTGGAAGCGTGCGCGGGCGCTGTTTCGCGCGGCGCGGCCGCTGGTGATGCCGCGGGGCGAGATCCGGGATCGGTCGTCGCTGCGCGGGGCGCTGGAGGCGGCGGATTTCTGGACGGCGCGCGAACTGGACGCGTGGGAGGCGGGCTTTGTGGACGTGGGGCGGGCGCCGGCGGCGTCGTCGATTGCGCGGGGGTTGATCGCCGGCGCACCGGCGGACGCCGCGGCGTGGAAGCGGCGCGAGGGGCTGGACCAGATACCGGCGGCGGTGGCGCGGTACATCGTGAGGCGCG
>CALMQD010000214.1 GCA_937871415.1 uncultured Phycisphaerales bacterium
TCGCCCGCCCTGGCGCCCGCGGGCGCGGTCTTGCGAGGGATGAGCGGCGCCTGATCCGACGCGGTGATCTCCACGAGCGTCTTGCCGCCGAAGCCGAGGAATCCGCCCACCTTGAGCGACCGCGTCGAAAGGATGACCGCGTCCTTGCCGAGGTCTTTCTTGACCAGGGCGAGCGCGTCGGCCATGGATGGAGCGCGATACGTCTTGAGGATCATGCGTGCCGTCCGTGGCGAACCCACCTCAAACCCACCCACCGAAGGCCGACGGATCGCCGGCCGACGGTTCTCTGCTGGGCGCATCCTGCGCCGTCGCATGCAAGGGACCAAGTGTTGTTCTTGCGCGTTGCCGCGTCAAGCACCAACCGTGTTCTGGACAGGCTGTGGATATCTCCGCGCCGTCGGCAAGTTCCACCTCACGCCGCCGCCGTCGCCGGCGCGCCCGCCAGGCCCGGCGGCACCCCGACCAGCGCCACCGACTCGATCTCGACCCCGGACACCGCCTCGTTGTAACCCAGCACCGCCGCCGTCGGTGCGTACGGCTCGAGCAACTGACGCACGACGCCGCGCACCTGCGGCGACGCCAGCACCACCGGCTGGTGGCCCGCCTGCGACAACTGCTGCAGCGACTGCAGGATGTGCTGGCTCACCGCCGACGCGATCCGCGCCGGCATGTTCACCACCGTCGCGCCGCCCGAGCGGTCCACGAACGAGTTGACCAGGTCCTCCAGCGCGGGGTCGAGCGTGACGCACGCGATCCGGAACGCCGCGGCCCCGGGCTCGTTCGCACGCCGCTCGGTGATCGGCGTCGCGTAGATCTGGCAGATCGTCCGCTTGAGCCCGTTGCGGACGTACTCGGTGAGCACGTCCATGTCCTTGGTCTTGCCGCCCCAGTCCGCCAGCGTCTCGAGGATCGTGTCGAGGTCGCGGATCGGCACGCGCTCCCGCAACAGGTTCTGGAGCACCTTCTGCAGGTCGCCCATCTTCACCACCGCCGGAACCACCTCCTCCACGAGTTTCGGGCTCTTCTCCTTGAGTTGCGTGATGAGGTTGTGGACCTCCTCGCGCGTCAGCAGTTCGCCCGCGTGCAGTTTCACGACCTCCGTCAGGTGCGTCGCCAGCACGCTCGTCGCGTCGACGACGGTGAAGTTCATCGTCTCGGCCTTGGTCTTGAGGCTCGGGTCCACCCACCACGCGTCGAGCCCGAACGCCGGCTCGCGCGTCGGCTGGCCCTCGATGCGACCCGTCGCGATCCCCGAGTCCATCGCGAGCAGTTTCCCGGGGATCGTCTCCCCCTTGGCCACAACCGCGCCCTTGATCTTGATTCGGTACTCGTTCGGCGCCAGCTGCATGTTGTCCCGGATGCGCACCGGCGGCAGCACAAACCCCAGTTCCGCCGCCAGTTGCCGCCGGATCGCCGCGATCCGCTCCAGCAGGTCGCCCCCCTGACCCGCGTCGACCAGCCCCACCAGCCCGTACCCGACCTCGAGCTCGAGCGTGTCCAGCTTGAGCAATGACTCCGGGGTCGGACCCTCGGGCGCCTTGCCCGCGGTCGCGGCCGACTTCTGCTCCTCCGCGAGTTTCGCCGTCCGCGCCGTGCGCTGCATCGAGTACGCGATCCCCGACAGCAGCAGCGCCGTCGCCACCAGCGGGATGGTCGGGAGCGGCGTGAGCGCCAACAGGCCCAGGAACCCGCTCGTGACATACAGCCCGACCGGCTGGCTGACGAGCTGCCCGGTCAGTTCACGCCCCAGGTCCTCCTTCGACCCCGATCGCGTCACGATGAGCGCGCTGGCGATCGCGATGACGAACGAGGGGATCTGGCTCGTCAGCCCGTCGCCGATGGTCAGCTTGGTGAAGACCGCGGCGGTCTGGGCCGCGGGCCAGCCGCGATCGATGATCCCGACCGCGAAGCCGCCCATGACGTTGACGACCGTGATGATGAGCCCGGCGATGGCGTCGCCCCTCACGAACTTGCTGGCGCCGTCCATCGCGCCGAAGAAATCGGCCTCGTGGGCGATCCGCTCGCGCCGGCGCCGGGCCTCCTTCTCGTCGATCACGCCCGCGTTGAGGTCGGCG
>CALMQD010000215.1 GCA_937871415.1 uncultured Phycisphaerales bacterium
CGTTGACCTGGCACTGATTGATCCCGTCGAAGTTGTATTCGATCGGATCTTCCGCCGTGATGATCTTCTTGTCGGGCCGGTTGAGGATGTCGAGCGCCGAGTAGAGCGTGGTCGTCTTGCCCGAACCGGTCGGCCCGGTCACGAGGAAGATGCCGTTGGGGCGCCGGATGATGCGGTTGAACATCGCGAGGTTGTCGTCCTCGAAGCCGATGTTCGTCAGGCCGATGCGCACCGAGTCCGGGCGGAGAATACGGAGCACGACCGACTCGCCGTGGTACGCCGGGCAGGCCGAGACGCGGAAGTCGATGGCCTTGTCGCCCCCGGGCCGCTTGATGCGCCCGTCCTGGGGGACGCGCCGCTCGGCGATGTTCATGCCCGACATGAGCTTGACGCGCGAGAGAAGCGCGTTCTGCATGCGCTTGGGCAGGTTGTCGCGCTCCATGCACGAGCCGTCGATGCGGTAGCGCAGTCGCACGCGGTCGGCCATCGGCTCGATGTGCACGTCGGAGGCCCGCATGTTCACCGCCTCGGTGAGCATGCGCGTCACGAGGCGCACGATCGGGGCGTCCTCGCCCGTGATGTCGATGGACTTGTCCATCGACTTGTCGACCGACTTGTCGATCGAGCGGTCGATGGACTCGCTGACGAGGCTCTCCCCCGCGCCGACCATCTTCGGCAGCGCGCCGTTCTGGCCCCCCTTCGCGCCCTTCTCCAGGAACGCCTTGATCGCGGACTTGGTCGCGACCCGCGACTCGATCTCCATGTTCAGGCGGAACCTGAGCATGTCCATGAGTTCAAGGTCGGTCGGGTCGTGCACGATCAGTTGCACCCGCCCGTTGGCCTTGCCCATCGGCAGGAGGAAGTGCTTGCGGATCAGTTCCTCGGGGATGAGCTTGAGGTCGACCTGGGCCGCGACCTGCGGGTTGTTCAGGTCGACGTACTCGATGCCCCACTGGTTGGCGAGGGCCTTGGCGACCTGCTCTTCCTTGACCAGCCCGGCCTCGACGAGCGCTTCGCCGATCCGCTTGCCCGACGCCTTGGTCTTGATGAGCACGTCCTCGACCTGCTTCTGGGTCACCGCGTTCATCGCGACGAGGATCTCACCGATTTTCTTGCGTGACTTGGCCATGGCGGTGTGGGGTCGTTCTCGATCGCGTCGCGGGGCTCGCGTGGACAGCCTTCAACCCGGCGCTCGCCGGAGTCAAAGACTGGCCCGGGGGAGGGGGATGGTAGCGGCAAACGGCCCGGCCGTTGGGGTGGATCGCCCGCCCCAGAGCCGAGGGCAGTACGATCCTTTCCGCGTGCCAGATCGTCCGAGCAAAGCACCGAGCCCTTCGCCCCAAGCGGCTCATCACCGACCGCCCCCGGTCCCGGTGCGGCGCCGGCTGCTCATCACCGCCGGTCCGACCCAGGAGCCTCTGGACAGCGTGCGGTACATCGGCAACCGCTCGTCCGGTCGGTTGGGGCTGGCGATCGCCGACGCGGCACTCGACCCGCGCTGGGACGGCGAGACTCGCGGCTGGGATGTTTGTCTGCTGCTCGGCCCGACGCACACTCCGATTCCGGCGCGGCTGGAAGAAGCCCGACACTATTCGCGGGCCCGCTTGCTCCGGTTCCGAACCACCGCCGAACTTCAGGCGCTGCTCCGCGAGCACGCGCCGTGGTGCGACGTGCTCATCATGGCCGCGGCGGTCGCCGACTTCCGACCCAAACGCGCGGACCCCGTGCCTCTGGGAGCCCAACCCGAGGGCCCGAGCCCTTCCAGCGACAGCCCCCCCGGCAAAATCCGGCGCCAAGAGGGAGGCTTGACGCTGGAACTCGAGGCCACGCCCGATCTCATCGCCGAGGTTGCGCGGCATCGGCGCCCCGGCCAGGTGCTCGTCGGCTTCGCCCTTGAAGAGCGGGCGAGGATGATGGACGCCGCCCGCGACAAACTCGCACGCAAGGGGCTCGATTTCATCGTCGCGAACCCTCTGGAAACCATGGACAGCGCCGAGATCGAGGGCGTGCTTATCTCGCGCGACGGGCGCGTTCTCGCGCCGCCAGGAGCTCTGACGGGGCACGAGCGCGTGAGC
>CALMQD010000216.1 GCA_937871415.1 uncultured Phycisphaerales bacterium
TGGGGCCGGGGAGAGTGCGCGCGAGCGCCGAAGCGGGTGCAAGGGGGAAGCCGAGAACGGTCGATGCAACCCCAGAGCCGGGCGCGGCGGAGCGCCTGGGTGGAGGTTCGTTCGTTCGTGCTCGAGTTGAACCACGGAGACACGGAGACACGGAGAAGACCGTCAAGGCGAGGAATACCACAAAGACACAAAGGCACGAAGGGGAAGGCGGAGGAGACGGAGGGATGGGGAAGTGGCGGAGTGGCGGAGTGGCGGAGTGGCGGAGTGAAGTATGGCGCACAGGCGAGACGCCTGTGCCACCAGGAAGTGGTTGAGATCGCGCGAACGCGATGAGGATGGATCGCGCACCGGTCTGGAGACCGGTGCCACCAGAAGACAGGGCCGAAGAACGGCGAGCGGGACGCGGGGCATGCTCAACAAGATCGAACAGGACCATCAGCGCTTCCGGCAGATCGTGCGGGGCAAAATCCGCAAGGAGCTGCGGCGTTTCATCGCGCGCGGCGACATGATCGCGCGCGAGGGGGGGCGCTCGGTGTCCATCCCGATCTACGACATCGACATCCCCACCTTCCGCTACGGCGACAACTCCGGCGGCGTGGGCATGGGCGAGGGCAACGAAGGTGAGCCCGCGGGCGGACAGAATGGACAGGGCGGCGAACAGGAAGGCAAGCACGTGCTCGAGGTGGATGTGACGCTGGAGGAACTGGCGGACATCCTGTCGGAGGAACTGGAACTGCCGCGGATCGAGCCCCGGGGCGAGCACAAACTGACGACGGTGCGGGACAAGTACTCGGGGATCCGGCCGACGGGCCCGGCGAGCCTGCGGCACTTCAAGCGGATCTACCGCGAGGCGCTCAAGCGGCAGTTGTCGATGGGGACGTACGACCCCGACGACCCGGTGATCATCCCGATCAAGCGCGACATGCGGTACCGCAGCTGGACGCAGGTGAAGAAGCCGCAGAGCAACGCGCTCATCGTGTACATGATGGACGTGTCGGGCTCGATGGGCGACGAGCAGAAGGAGCTGGTGCGGCTGGAGGCGTTCTGGATCGACACGTGGCTGCGGCGGAACTACGAGGGGATCGAGAGCCGCTACATCGTGCGCGACGTGACGGCGCAGGAAGTGGACCGCGCGACGTTCTTCTCGGTGCGCGAGGACGGGGGCACGCGGATCAGCAGCGCGTTCACCAAGGCGCACGAAGTGATCGAGCAGCACTACGACCCGAGCGACTGGAACATCTACGTGTTCCACTTCTCCGACGGGGACAACTCGAGCGACAGCGACAACCGGCTGTGCGTGGAGATCCTGGCGAAGAAACTCGTGCCGGTGTGCAACATGTTCGGCTACTGCCAGGTCGCGAGCCCGTACGGGAGCGGGAGTTTCATCAACGTGCTGCGGGACGCGTTCGACCCGCAGCGCGCGGGCGAGGGGAAGGGCTCGGAGAAGGTCGTGCTGTCGCGGGTGAACTCGCGGGAGGACATCTTCGAGTCGCTGCGGACGTTCTTCAAGGCGGGGCGGTAGGGCGGTTTCCGGGCTCTTTTGCGTATCTGGAGGTACGATGGTGATGCGGAACGATCGCGTTTCGCGCGCGGTCGTGTTTGGGGATGAACCACGGAGCCACGGAGGCACGGAGCAGAGGGGCAAGGCGAGGAAAACCACAAAGACACAAAGGCACGAAGAGGAAAGGCTGGGTTCAAGGCAAAGTCATAGCGAAGCGATGCGCGTTTCTGAGCGACCTCCGCGTCGTTGCGCCTTTGCGTTTCAGCCTTGGGTGAGCGGAATGAGCCGCAGAGGGATGGCAGAAGCGACGAAGCGACGAAGCGACGGAGGGGAAAAACAGCAAGGCTGCGAGCGCACAGGCGGGACGCCTGTGCCACCAGAGACAGAGACAGAGACAGAGACAAAGGCAGAGACAAAGGCAGAGACAAAGACAGTGACAGAGACAGCGGCAGAGGCGGAGGAAGAAGACAGGAGATCGCAAGAGCAAGGCGCAGGAACGGAGCGCGAGCGGATCGGGTGCACGGATGATTCTGTTTCCGATTTACGGGATGGCGGTTCTGTGGTGTGCGCGGCGGTGGCGGCGGCGGTGGCCGTCGTTCGTCGCGGTCGGGCTCGGCACGGGCGCGATGGCGGCGATCGGCGTGCTGCTGGGGGCCGAGGACGTCGTCTTCGGGATGCGCGCGCGGCTGCTGGTGATGCTGCTGTGGGGTGAGGCGCTGGTGGTGGGCGGGTTGGGGTTGTACGCGGCGATGCTGCCGCGGCGGCGGGGAGAGATGGATTGCCACACCTGCGGCTATCACCTGGACGGGCTGGAGATGAGCGGCCCGCGGGGCGACACGATCACGTGCCCCGAGTGCGGGCAGCCGTGGAAGCGCCCGGAGGTGGTGGAGTTGACGCCGATCCCGAAAGGGCCGCGGCGGAAGAGGACGGGGATTTGAGGGGGAGGTGAAGAGGAACACCGAGGTTGAGCGCGCGAGACTGCGACGTGCAGACACGTTGCGATTGGTGGTGCGCTGCCCGTCGCTGACGCTCCGGGTTCGGTGGCGAGACCGGTGGGACCCAATATCGGAAGCGTCCGAAGGCGCTCAGCGCTGTTCGAGTTTTTTCACGGCGTCGAGGGCCTGCTTGAGGTCAAGGGCGAACTCGTTGGGTCCATCGGCGGTAACGGTGAAGGAGGGGACCCCGGCCGCGCGGACCTGGGCGAGTTCGCCGGCGCGGAGGGCCTTGACCAGCCGGTAGGGGATTTCCGACAACGCGAGATTGCCCGGAACAAAGAAGTACTCGCCCGCAGTGAGTTTGACATTGTCGCCGTTCCAAGTCCCGAGTCGATCGCCGTGCATGACCCACAGATTATAGATCTTCTCTCCATCCGCGCTGACCAGCGTCACCGAAGCAGTCGTGCCGAACAACACCTCGTCGACCGTCTCTTGGATGTGCGAGAGAACGAACTGAGAGTCGTAACGAGCGCCGGGCTCGTTCGCATCGTCGGGCAACGTGATCGTCCCGAGGTCGAGTTCGGCCGCCAGCCCGTTGGGAATCAGCGGCACGACTTGAACGCGCTGAGTCCCGAGCGAACCGATGACTA
>CALMQD010000217.1 GCA_937871415.1 uncultured Phycisphaerales bacterium
TCCTGTCGCCGGATCGCGCCGGGCCTGGCCAGGCGCACCAGGCGCGCCGACGCCTCGCGGCACAACGAACACCGCCCGTCGTAGAACAGCACCCAGCGCGCGGGAATGTCCTCGCGCGTCGCGATCGCCGCTCGGTCTGTTGCTGGTCCAACCCGGCTCATCGGATGTTCATGCCCCGCGCGGAGTCTCCCGCGCCGCCTGCCCTCGGTGCGATCGAAGTCCGCTTCGGACTCCGATGCTGTTGTAGGCATTGTCCCATGCGAGAAGCACTCACCAAATGAAAACCGCCGGCCGTCGGTGCGCGACAGTCGGCGGCGTGATTCGTGGCTTCTCGTGAGACCCGACGCTCAGCGACGGGCCTTCACCGTCTTGCGCCCGGCGCTCTTGGCCTTGCCCGCCGGCTTCTTGCGCGTGCCGTTCGCCTTGGCCCCGGCCTTGGGCTTGCGCGCGCCGGAAGCGGTCTTCTTCGCCGCGTTGCCGGCGCTCGCCGCCGCTCGCAGGTTGTAACCCGCCGGGATGCCCTGCTTCCACGTGTCGGAATAGCGGCTCTCGGGGTTGAAACCGTCGCCCGGGATCGGGTGCGAGCCCTTGGTGAACGTGCTGATGCTCGACAGGTGCGCCGTCTTCGCGTCGTACTTGGCCGTGAACTCGTCGTAGATCCAGCGGAAGGTCTTCTCCATGCCGTCGCGCAGGCGCGTGTCGGGCTCCCAGCGCAGATAGCCCTGGATCTTCGTGTTGTCGCTGTTGCGACCCGCCACGCCGCGCGGCGCGTCGAGCTTGTAGTGGCGCTTGAGCTTGATGCCGCCGATCTCCTCGGCGATGTCCACCAGCTGGTTGATGCTCACCAGCTCGCTCGAGCCCAGGTTGATCGGCTCGAGGATGTTCGACTGCGTGATCCGGTCGATCCCCTTCACGCAGTCATCGACGTACATGAACGAGCGCGTCTGCGTGCCGTCGCCCCAGATCTCGATCTCGTGCTTGCCCGAGACCATCGCGGCGATGACCTTGCGGCAGATCGCGGCCGGCGCTTTTTCGCGCCCGCCCTCCCACGTGCCGTGCGGGCCGTACACGTTGTGGAACCGTGCGACGCGCGTCTTGAGGCCGAAGTCCTCGCGGAAGTGCCGGCACATGCGCTCGCTGAAGAGTTTCTCCCAGCCGTACCCGTCCTCGGGCAGCGCGGGGTACGCGTCCGCCTCCTTCAGCGCCGTGATCCTCGGGTCCTTCTGCTTGTCCGCGTTGTACACGCACGCCGACGAGGCGTAGAAGAAGCGATCAACCCCCGCCTCCTGCGCCGCCAGGAGCATGTGCGTGTTCGTCAGCACGCTCAGCATGCACAGCGCCTTGTTGTTCTCGATGAAACCCATCCCGCCCATGTCCGCCGCGAGCTGGTAGACCTCCTTCGCGCCCCTGCAGATCGTGCGGCAGACGCGGAAGTCGCGGCAGTCGCCCTGCACCGGGCCCGCGTAGTTCTTGACGTCCTTGAAGACCTGGTACCACTCGTCCAGCGGCTTGATGTCCGCCGCGCGGATGTCGGTGTACCCGCGCGCGCGGAAGGCGTTCACGAGGTGCCCGCCGATGAAGCCGCCGGCGCCGGTGATGACGATCGGATCGTTCTTGCTGGCCATGAGTGGAGGTCTTTCCAGGGCGAAGGAGGGTGGATGGGTGCGGAACGGGCGTGCCAATCGCGCTGCGCACGACCGGTGACGCCACCACGTATCGGCGTGGCAAACGCCCGCGCACACCGCCGCGCTCGGGCGTTCCCGGGTCGCCGGTCAGTTGGAGTTCAAGCGTACGGCCTGCGCGGGCGCCGGGTTCGAAGGGCGGTTCGAACGCGCCGAACTCGACGGGCCGTTCGCCGAGTTCTGGGCCCCGCACGTGCACGCGCCGCAGCACCCGCTGCTCGGTGCGTTCGTGGGCTGGTTGGGCCCAGCCGGCATCGTGCTGCCGGGCGAGGGATAGATCGGAGCCGGCGGGGGCACGGGGGCTGGTGGGGTAAACGGCGGGAGCGACATATACACGTTCCTTGGACCTGTGAGGGACTGGTCGGTTGCTGCGCCGGGAACACGCCGACGGTCGTTTACGCTCCCGGCAGCCCTGAACTTCCCCCGGCGGGTGGCAGTGGGCGAGCCCCACGGGCCCGCACCGCCGGATCGAGAAGGCCGCGAGCCGAGCGACGAAACGCCGTCGCTCCTCGGATCGGCCCGTTGCGGGCGCGGCTGAAGAGGCTTGAAGGATTTGGGGCGCTTGAAACCCTGAAAAAGGGTCGACCCGACCGCCCCCTCCTCCCCCCTCCCCCCGACCCCGGACGTTGAGCGCGGGTCGGGGTCAGGTTGTGCGCACACACCGGTCCCGATCGTGCCAAGGTGTGCGCAAAAAAAGAAAAATCTTGCGCCGGAGTTTCAAGGGTTTGCGTGCTAGTGCGCCGGCCACGAGTCCGCTCTGTGCG
>CALMQD010000218.1 GCA_937871415.1 uncultured Phycisphaerales bacterium
GGACACGGTTCTGTCGATCTACGACGTCTGCGGCGGGACGCAGTTGGCGTGCGATGACGACGGCGGCGGCGGGCTTTACTCGCGGATCAACTCGCTGGCGCTGGCGGCGAACCAGACGGTGCTCATCCGCATTGCCGGGTACAACAACTCGGCGGGCACCTGCAACCTTGAGATCACGGACCTGTCGGCGATTCTGCCGCCGGCGAACGACACGTGCGGCGTGGCGGACATCGTGCTGGCGGACGGCGCGAACGGCCCGTTCACGAGCGCGGGCGCGACGCAGGACGGCTCTTCGCCCTCGTGCGGCGTTGACACCTCGTTCACGCAGGACGTGTGGTTCTCGTACACCGCTTCGAGCGGCGCGGGCATCTACTCGTTCGACACCGAGGGCTCCACGACCCTCACCGACACCGTGGTCTCCATCTATGACGGCTGCGGCGGGAACGAGATCGGGTGCGACGACGACGGCGGCACGGGCCTGCTGTCGCTCGCGCTGGCGAACCTGACGGCGAGCCAGAACGTGGTGGTGCGTGTCGCGGGCTATCAGGGCGCGACGGGCATCTTCAACCTGAACGTGAACTTCCTGGGCGCCGGCACGCCGGGCGACACCTGCGCTACGGCGATCGCCGCGGCTCAGGGCGATTTCCCGCTGACGGGCCAGGACAACAGCGTTTCGCTGCAGGACGGACCGGTGGCGGACTGCGCCTTCTTCGGCGCGGACGGCAACGACCTGTACTACGAGGTGACGCCGAGCGACACGGGCACGGCGGTCATCACGCTGACGCCGGAGGACGGCGTGTTCGACAGCGTGCTGTCGGCCGCGGCTGACTGCTCGAGCATCGACTTCAGCGGGACGTGCTCGGACTCGGGCGCCGACGGCGACCCGGAGACGGTGTCGCTGCCGGTGACGGCGGGCGTTCCGTTCATCATCCGCGCGGCGGGCTGGAACGGCGCGACGGGCCTGTTCACGCTGGACATGATCGTCGTGACCGGCACGCCGGCGAACGACGACTGCGCCAACGCGATCGCGCTGACGCTGGACACGGTCGAGAACGGCACGAACATCAACGCGACGGGCACGAGCCTGGGCTGCACGTTCGACGCCAGCCCGGACGACCTGGACGTGTTTTACTCGTTCACGAACACGGGCGCCTCGGCGAGCAACTTCCACGTGACGCTCTCGGGCGGTACGCTGGACACGATCCTGGCGGTCTTCTCCGACTGCACGCTGAGCACCCGCCTGGGCTGCTCGGACTTCTGGACGGCGGCGGGCGATGAGAACTTCATCGTGGCGCTGAACCCGATGCAGTCGATGATCATCCGCGTGTCGGGCTCGAACAACGCGCAGGGCAACTTCACGGTCCTGGTGACCGATGAGGGCGTGGCCAACCCGGCGAACGCTTCGTGCGCCGGCGCGGTGGCCCTGACGGAAGGCGTGACCCTGACGGACAACAGCATCCAGGTCGCGACGGACGGCAACAGCTCGACGTGCTCGACGAACAACGGTCCGTTCGAGGACTCGAACGCGCTGTTCTACTCGTTCACGGCGGACGGGAGCGGCGGCGATTACCGCTTCGTCCTCGAG
This sequence comes from uncultured Phycisphaerales bacterium, assembly GCA_937871415.1. GTDB lineage: Bacteria > Planctomycetota > Phycisphaerae > Phycisphaerales > UBA1924 > JAHBK01. The sequence goes on from CALMQD010000218.1 coordinate 1,586, forward strand.
TGCACGACGTTCGACATGGCGGACGCGACGCTGTCGGTCTTCCCGGACTGCGCTTCGGTGCCGTTTGGCGCCCTGGCGTGCGTGAATGACAACTTCGCGTTCTTTGCTCCGGACCTGGAGACGACGGACCTGTCGCTTGCTCCGAACCAGAGCGTGATCGTCCGCGTCGGCGGCGCCGGCCTGATCGGCGGCGAGTTCAACCTGACGGTCACCAAGAAGCTGCCCCCGACGAACGACACCTGCGCAACGGCGATCGACGCCAGCGCGGGCGGCGAGTTCACGGTGGAGTTCCCCGACCTGGCGACGGCGTCCGACGGGGTTGATCCGTCGTGCGACGGCGCGACGGTCGTGGGCGATGCGGCGTTCGGCGTGTGGTACACCTTCACGTCGCCCGTGGACAACGGCGTCCTGAGCATCGACGACGTGGGCCCGAACTTCACGAACTACGCGGTCTACACCGGCTCGTGCGGCAGCCTCGTCGAGGCCGCCTGCTCGGGCACGTACAACATCGACCTGCCGGTGACGGCGGGGACGACGTACTACATCCTCATGTCGATGGACGATGACACGATCCCGGCCGGGGCGTACATCAGCCAGTTCGTGTTCGCTGCGAACACGGGCGCCTGCTGCGACGGCTCGAACTGCACGATCGTGAGCCACTCGGCCTGCAACGGGATCAGCGGCGCGGCGTACCAGGGCGACAGCGCTCCGTGCGGCACGCCGGCCGGCAGCCCGAGCGACTTCAACGGCGGCAGCAACCTCCCGCTGGCGATCGTTGACAACGCGACGGGCACGTCGGACATCGTGGTGGGCGCGGCCTTCCCGCTGGGCGGCGTGTCGGTGACCCTGCAGGGCCTGACGCACTCGTTCGCGGCGGACCTCGACATCACCCTGTCGGACGGCACCGTGACGGTCCCGCTCACGCTGGATCGCGGCGGCGGCGACGACCTCAACGGCGACTACACCTTCTCTGACGCGGCGACCATCCTGAACTGGGATGACGCCACGCTCAACACCACGCCCGGCGTCATCGACTCCGGTTCGTCGGTGAAGCCCGAGTCTCCGCTCAACGATGCGTTCTTCGGACGCACCTCGGCGGCGACGTGGACCCTGTCGGTCTCGGACGACGCGGGCGGTGACACCGGCAACCTGACGGGCTGGACGCTCAGCCTGGACGGCATCGGGACGAACGCGTGCG
>CALMQD010000219.1 GCA_937871415.1 uncultured Phycisphaerales bacterium
CGAATAGATTGCGCCCAGCGCCAGGAGCAGGCCCAGCGCACCCAAAACACAGCCCACGTACAGGAGGATCGGACTTGCCAGACTCGCCGCACCAGGCTCAGCCACGCCCGAGACTCCGCGGAGAAGGGGCCCTTCGCCCTGAAGTTGGGCGAACGGGAAGACCAGACCCCGGACATGCCGCCCCGGGGGAAGGTTGAGAGGATAGAGGGATCGGGGAGGACCTTCAACCAGCGAAAAGGGGGGGTCGGACTTGCCGACAGGCCCGGGCTCGACGGTTTAGGATCGCGGCGTGAATGCTCACCCCGAACCGCCCGCGGCGCCGAACCCTCCCGTCTCGACGGACCTGGTTCCGGGCGTAAGCGACTTCCGACGGCACGTGCCGAACATCCTCACGGTGCTGCGCATCGTGCTGGCGGCGGTGTTCGTTGTGGTCCTCTCGCGCTGGCGGGTCGATGCCTCGCCGGTGGTCATGGGCGGCGGCGCGGCGCGGACGGGGAGTCCGCCCGACACAACCCTGCTCCTGGCGATGGGTGTGTTCGTGGCGGCCGCGCTCACCGATGCGCTCGACGGCTTTCTGGCCCGCCAGTGGCGGGTCGTGAGCGTGTTCGGGCGCGTGATGGACCCCTTCGCCGACAAGGTGCTGGTGCTGGGCGGGTTCATCCTGCTCGCCGGGCCGGCCTTCACGTCGCGCCAGTTTCCCAACGAGACCTTCTCGTGCGTCGAGCCGTGGATGGCGGTGGTGATTCTCGCGCGTGAACTGCTCGTGACCTCGCTCCGCGCGGCGGTGGAGTCGCGGGGCGTGTCGTTCGCCGCGACGACCAGCGGCAAACTCAAGATGGTGCTCCAGTCGCTGTGCGTGCCCGCGGTGCTGTACATCATGGCGCGGTACGACGTGCGCCCGGACTGGGGCGCCGACTCGGGCAACGACGGGATGGTCGGAGCCGTCCCGCCCGCGCGGCTGCTGCTGATTCTCATCGTCCACCTCACGGTGATCGTGACGGCGTGGTCGGCCGTGCCGTACGTTGTTCGCGCGGCGAGGGCCCTGAGGAAGTAGCAAGACGCCGCGGCGAGCGATCCGCCGTTTTCAATCGCAGCGGCGAGGACAGGCGGAACAAGAGTCACTACGCTGCGTGCATGCGTCGGGCGCTCACCAGAACGCAGGAACTGCTCCTCACGAGCCTGTGGCTCGGGAAGTTGCGCCCTGCGCCGGGGACGTGGGGTTCGCTCCCGCCGGTGGTGCTCACGGGCGTGATGATGAGCGCGGGGCTGAGCCCCCGGGGCAGTTCGCCCGTGATGGCGCTGCACGCAGCGGTGATGCTGGCGGTGGCCATCGGTTTCAGCGCGGTGTGCGTCTGGGCCGGCGATGGTGCCGAGACGCACTTCGGCAAGGAAGACCCGGGGAGCGTCACCGCCGACGAGACCGCGGGCATGGCGATCACGCTCCTGTGGCTGCCGGTGTCGGTCAACGG
>CALMQD010000220.1 GCA_937871415.1 uncultured Phycisphaerales bacterium
CGGACTCGTGGGAGCCTGCTACTCGAACGCCGCGGCGTTCCTGGCGGGTGAATCCGCTGCCGCGGGAGTTCCGACGCTCGGCGATCACCTGCTCGTCGCCCGGGTGCAGGACGCCAAGGCGACCACCGAGCCCTCGGCCTCGGACGCCGATCTGCAGCGCCGTCCGTGCAGCCTGGGCGAGGGCGAACTGGACGCCCGCGCATTTGTTCGAGCGCTGGTCGACGCCCGCTTCACCGGCCCGTTGGTCTTCGAGTATCCCTTCGCTTTCGTGCCGGGCATCGCCGGGCCGGAGCAGGTGCTGCCCGGCGCGGCCCGAGCGATGTTCGATTGGCTCGCGGGGCGCGAGAGTGTGCAGCCAGCGCCCGGTGCGGCGCCGCACACGCTCAAGCCCGCCGCGCGTGCGGGGGCCGCTCGGCGTTGAGCCACCGCGTCCGCGCATTCGCGGGACGCCGATGCGAGCAAGAGGAACACGATCGTGACAACGCCCGCCCGTCAACTGCGTGACGAGGTGCTGGAGGCGTGCCGTGCACTGGGCTTTGCGCTCGCCGGGACGTGCCGCGCTCGCCCCTCGGACTGGCGAGGCGCAATCAACGCATGGCTGGCGGAAGGCTCGTTCGCGACGATGGACTGGCTGGAGGCGACGATGCCGGTCCGCCTCGACATCGACCGCTTCCTTCCGGGGGCCCGCAGCGTGGTCATGGTCGCGGATCAGTACGGCGCGCCGATGGATGACGGAGATGAGACGGGGCCGGGTTCATCGCCGAGCGGTCGCATCGCGCGTTACGCGCGGGGTCGCGACTACCACAAGATCGTCAACCGGCGTCTGCACCGGCTGGCGGACGCGCTGCGACGCCTGTTTCCGCAGGATTCCTTCCGGTGCTTTGTGGATGCGGCGCCCGTGCTGGAACGCGAGCACGCGCTTCGGGCGGGCCTGGGTTGGATCGGGCGGCACACGCTGCTCATCCATCCGCAGCGGGGGTCGTACTTCGTCCTCGCCGGTCTGGCGACCACGCTCGACCTGGGAGACTCCGGCGATCCCCAGGCCGCGGCGAACCACTGCGGCACCTGCACGCGCTGCATCGACGCCTGTCCGACCGGCGCGATCGGTTCGGGTGGTGTGGATGCGCGGCGCTGCATCTCGTACCTCACCATCGAGCACGATGGACCGATCGACGCGGCGCTCCAGCCCCGCATGGACCGCTGGCTGCTGGGGTGCGATGTCTGCCAGGAAGTGTGTCCGTTCAATGCGCCGGATTCGCGCGACACCGAATCGTCCGTCGCTCGTCCGGTGGCGTCGCACCCGGCGTACCGCCCGGCATTTCCCGCGCCGGGCGGAAGCGGCGGGGGGGCGCTCCCGCTCCTCGAACTCCTGGACTGGACCGCCGCCGACCGCGCGACAAGGCTCACCAGTTCCGCCGTGAAGCGCGCAACACTGGACATGCTCAAGCGCAACGCGCTCATCGCGCTCGGAAACTCCCCGGGCGCGGCCGAGAGTTCGGACATCGTCCGTCGCGTGCGTGAAGTCGCCGATGACGAACACGAAGCGGCGATGGTTCGACAGACCGCGCGTGAGGTGCTCGCGAGGTTCGAAGGTCGAAGGCGGGCCTGATCAGCGCTTCTTCCGGGCGGACTTCTTGGCGGGCTTGGAGGCCGATTTCTTGGCTGCGGCCTTCTTCGTGGCCGTCTTCCTGACGGGGCGCTTCTTCACCGTCCGGTTCTTTTTCGTCGCTGGCTTGGCGGCCTTTCTCCCGGCCGAGGACTTGGCGTTGGTCTTCGCGCGAGTCGTTCCAGCGCCCTTCGCTCTGGCAGTCTTGCCGCCGCGGCTGGGTGACGGTTTCGAAGGCCTCTTTGCCGCGCTCTCGGCAACCATGGTTCCGGCGATCGTTCGCGAGTCGGTCAGGGCTGCGTCGTCCTGGTTGCCTTCGGGCGCCGTCAGTGCTTCCTCGTCAATCTCCGAGTCGCCGGTATCGAAATCGGCGCCGTCGTCGCCCGGTCCTTCGTCGGCGTCCGATTCCGCGCCCTCGTCCACTCCCGCGGCGGTGAGCTCCGAGTCGCCCGGGTGCGCCGTTCGGCCACCGGGCACGCGGGTCCCGCCGCCTTCACGCTCCCACGTCACGCGCTCGGCGTCGCCCCAGAGCATCTCGAGGTCGTAGTGCGCGCGCATGTTGGGCTCGAAGATGTGCACGACGATGTCCACGCAGTCGAGCACGATCCACGTCGCCCGGTCGTCCTGTGAGCGACGGAACACTCGGAACCGGTGCTGGTCGGCCAGACGCTCGATGTCGTCCGCCGCGCCGCGCATCTGCCGGTCGGAGGTGCCGCTGGCGATGACGATGTAGTCCGACACCTGCGACAGCGAGCGAACGTCGAGGCAGAGAACATCCTCGCAACGGTCGTCGGCGAGCATCCGTGCGGCCTCGATGGCGAAGCGGCGCATCGCGTCCGGGTCCGACGTGCTGCGCGTGGGGAATCGGCGGTGCTCCGTCTCGGCCTCGACCGCCTCCTGCGGTGTCTCCGCTGTCGGCGGCTGGGGGGTCGGAACGGCCGGGAACTGGCCCTCAAACTCGGAAGGGACGCTTGCCATAGGCCCCAAGCGTAGGTGGGTCCGCGCGGGAATCCGTCGCGGCGGGGGCGAGCGATCGCCGCCTATAAACCGTGTCTCAATCGCGACCGGGCCCCCGGAACTCCCCATGGACTCGACCTGGACAGTGTTGCTCGTCGGCGCGGTCCTGACACTTTTCGTGCTCGTAGGCGTGCAGGGGCGTCGTCTGGCGCGCCTCCGTCGGCGGGCGAAGCGCTCGATGCTCATCGGGCCCGAGTCCTTTGTCCGGCTTCAGAAGCAGTTCTACGACCAGCTGGCCCGGCGCGATTGTGCCGCGCGCGGCGTCACCCCCGCGATCCCGCTCGAGTTCCGCTCCGAGTGGGGCGAGGACGTGCTGCTCTACGACCTCTTTTTCGGTCTGCCGCTTTCGGGGGCGGGGGGACGCGGCGTATTCATCGAGGTGGGCGCCAACGACGGGCGCAGCATCAGCGTGTCATGGGTCTTCGAAGCCCTGGGATGGACCGGCCTGCTGGTCGAGCCGATCCCCGAGCGTTGCGAGGAGTGCCGGGCCCGCCGACCCGGATCGTTCGTGCTGCAGGCAGCGCTGGGCCCAAAGGGCTCGCAGGGCACGACCACGCTGCTCGTCCCCGAGTTGTTCGAGCAGCAGTTCAGCGCATACCGCGAGGAAAGCGATACGAACGCCCGGCGCACCGCCGAACTGGCGCGCGCCAAGGCCAGGATGCGCCCGGTGACTGTCCCGTACATGAGCATGGACGCCGCGCTGGAGCTCGCCGGATTGGATCGCGTCGATTTCGCCGCGATTGACGTCGAGGGAAGCGAGCACGAACTGCTGCAGGGGTTCGACCTCGACCGGTTCCGGCCGCGCGTGCTGGTCGTCGAGGATTTCTCCTTCGGCGAGGACCCGCGCGTCCCGGGGTTGATCACGGCGCGTGGCTACGAGGCGGTGATGTGGATCGGCGCGAACCGCGTCTATGTGCGGAAGGACGATCCGGAGCTCCTCGCCCGGGCGCGACGGGCGAGCGAAACGGTGTACTCGCCCTTCGTGCGTCCCCGCGGGCACACCGACACCGCGGCGCACGACCTGAAGTGACCGGTCGGGTCGCTGCGCCGGCGCGGTGATCAAGGGAACAAGCGGTGATCAAGGGAACAACAGGCCCTGCCCGCGACGTTCCCGATCGCGCTTCCGCCGCAGGAACTCCTCGTTGCGCCCCGCATCCCGGTCCGCCCGATCGGACCCGGGGCCGTGCTGACCGACCAGCGGCGCCGGCCGCGAGAATCCCGCCCGCTTCTTGAACACCTCGAATGCGCGCTCAATCTGCTGGGCGAGCGGGCCCTCGCCCCGCTGCCGCTTGAACCACCGCGCGTCGTAGAGCTCACCCCCGTGCATCGCTCGGACCTGGGACTCCACCCGCGCCGCCCGATCGGGGAAGTGCCGCCGGAGCCAATCAAGGAAGAGATCCTTGTTCTGGTGAGGAAGCCGGAGCATCACGTAACCGGCGTTGCGGGCGCCGGCTTCCGCCGCGGCTTCGAGGATCGGCGCGATCTCGTGGTCGTTGATGCTCGGGATGATCGGCGCGACCATCACGCTCACGGGGACGCCCGCCTGTGCAAGGGTGCGGATCGCGCTCAGGCGGGCGCTGGGCGCGCTGGCGCGCGGCTCCATCCTGCTCGCCAGTTCGTTGTCGAGCGTCGTGACGCTGATCGCCGCGCTCGCGGCTTGGTGCCGCGCCAGGTCCGCGAGCAGGTCCACGTCGCGTGCGATTAGCGCGTTCTTGGTGATGAGCGAAACCGGCTGCGCCAGGTCGCGGCAGACTTCGAGCACCCGACGCGTGATCCGCAGTCGGCGTTCGACCGGCTGGTACGGGTCGGTGACGCCCGATACGACGATCGGTTCGCCCTTCCAAGACGGCTTGAGCAGCGCCTCGCGCAGCAGGTCCGGGGCGTCCACTTTGGCGAGGATGCGCGTCTCGAAGTCGACGCCGCACGACCAGCCGAGGTACTCGTGCCCGGGGCGTGCGTAGCAATAGATGCACCCGTGCTCACACCCGCGATAGGGGTTGACCGTCCAGGAGAAGCCGATGTCCGGGCTTTCGACGTGGTTGAGCACCGTCCGCGATCGGTCGTGATAAACGCGCGTCGCGAGCGAGATCGCTTCGCCGGGTCCCGCCTCGCCGCCCGGCGCGGAACCATCGGCGGTCTGGTTCTCGCGTTCCAGGCGGATCTCGTCAAGGTGCTCTCCCAGCACGTGCAGCCGCACGTCCTCGAAGCGGTTGCCGGGGTTGAGCCCCGCGCCGCGTCCCTTGACGGGCCCGGTCGTGAGTGCGTCGGCATACTCCCATCCGTGGGGCATCAACCGAACATAGACCGAAAAACGGCCCTCGGCAAGGATGACGGGCGGAAAGTCCGTCGACTCGGGAGGTTTCGAAGCCGTCAACCGGCGAGCCGCTCGTCGCTCTCGATCCCCAGCAGCCGCATCTTCTTGTAGAGCGTCGTGCGGTTGATCTGGAGGTCGTCGGCGGTCTTCTGGCGGTTCCAGGCGTTGGCCTTGAGCGCCCGCAGCAGGATCCTCCGCTCCGGCTCCTTCAGCGCTTCCTCGAGCGACATCGGGACGTACGCAGCAGCCGCGGCGTCGGCGCCGACGAGCGAAAGCGGAGGGTGGCCTGCGGGGGACGAAACGGCACCCGGCTCGTCCAGTCTCAGCCCCAGACGCTCGCGGATGTGGGCCGGCAGGAGGTGGCCGGTCGTGTTGTTGACCACCGCTTCCGGGAGATCGTCACGCTGGATCGTCGCGCCGCGGCACAGGACCGCCGCGCGCTCGATGATGTTCTCGAGCTCGCGCACGTTGCCGGGAAAGGCGTAGTGCTCGAGGGTCGCCAGGGCGTCGGGCGAGAAGCCGGCGATGTGCCGCCCGAGGTTCGCGCTGTGCTTGGCGAGGAAGTGCTGGGCCAGCAGCGGGATGTCGCTCCGGCGCTCGCGAAGCGCGGGCAGTTCCACCTGCACGACGTTGATTCGGTAGTACAAGTCCTGGCGGAACTCGCCCGAGCGGACCAGGTCCTCCAGCGGCCGGTTGGTCGCGAGGACGACGCGCACGTCGACCTCGTGCGTCTGCGACGACCCGACGGGCTCGAACTTGCGCTCCTGCAGAACGCGCAGCAGTTTGAGCTGCATCGCCGGGCTGGCGGAGTTGATCTCGTCGAGGAAGATGGTGCCCGTGTCGGCGACGAGGAACCGTCCGGCCTTGTCGGCGTGCGCGCCGGTGAAGGCGCCCTTGACGTGGCCGAAGAGCTCGCTCTCGAGCAGGGTTTCGGGGATCGATCCGCACGAGAGCTGCACGAACGGACGCGACGAGCGCGGGCTGAGCTGGTGGATCGCGTGCGCAATGAGGCTCTTGCCCGTGCCGCTCTCGCCGGTCATGAGCACGGTCGTCTTGCTGGGCGCGACGGCCTGCACCAGTTCGAAGATGCGGGTCATCCGCGGGTCGTGCCCCACGATGTTCTTGAGGCCCACGGCGTCGTCGAGCCGGGCCTTGAGGTTGCGGTTCTCCTCCAGCAGCGCGTGCTCGCGGAACGCGCGCTGCATCGCCATCCGCAGTTCCTGGTCCACAACGGGCTTGGTGAGGTACTCGCACGCGCCCAGGCGCACCGCCTCCACGGCCGACTCGATCGCCCCGTAGCCGGTCAGCATGATGACCGCGACCGCCGGGAAGCGCTTGCGGCAGGCCTTCAGGAACTCCAGGCCGTTCATCACCGGCATGGAAACATCGCACACCACGACGGAGAACGCGCCGTCGTCGCGCCCGGCGGCGTCGGGCTCGGCGCCGACGCGCTCGGCGCTGCTCCCGGCTTGCTCGAGCCTGGCGAGCGCGTCCCGGCCGTTGGACGCCGTGACGACGTCGTGACCCAGCTCGTGCACGAACTCGCCCAGCGATTCGCTCGCGATGGGGTCGTCGTCGACGATCAGCACTCGTTTCCGCCGGTCACTCACAGCGTCTGCTCCGTTGCCTGCGACGATCGCCGCGACGGTGGGGGATGGGGGGTGTTTCAACGCTCGCCCTGCCCGAACGTCGCCGGGCAGGGGAACCGCACGCTCAGCACAGCGCCCGCGCGGTGAGTGCAGGGGTCGGGGGTGCGGCGAGAGAGGGCCACCATGCCGCCGAGCTCGTCCACCACATCCCGGATGACCGAGAGCCCGATGCCCGAACCGTTGGGCTTGGTGGTGACACCCGCGTCGAAGAGTCGGTTCGTCCCGCCCTCGATGCGTGCGGGCGGCCCCTGGCCGTCGTCGATGATCTCGATCTCGATCTGGTCCGGAGACGATCGGTTGTCGAGCCGTGCCTGGACGCGGATCGCGCCCGTGCCGGTCACACCGGAGGACTGCAATCTCTCGATCGACTCGATGGCGTTGCGCACCGCGTTGGTGATGATGGTGTAGACCGGTCCCGCGGGCACCTCTGCGAGGCGGGGGTCGATCTCGCAGGTCAGTTCGATGCGGAGTTCCTCGGCGACCGGCGACATCACGTCGGCCGCGTGACGCACCGCCTCGCTCATGCCACCCCCCGAACCGATCGACGCCGTGACCGGCGCCATGAGCCCGGGCGTGAACCCGCCCATCGAAGCCTTCACGAGCGAAGCCATCTGCTGCATCGCGACGTGGACCGTGTCCAGCAGGCGCGCCACTTCAACCGCCGAGTTCGAATCGCGAGCGTCCTCGCAGAGCGTCGCGGCCAGGTCGTCCGAAGGGGTGCACGTGTTTGCGCCGGGTGAGCGCCAGGCGCCGCTGGACTGGGCCGTCGTGTCGCCCGCCGGCGCGTGCGAGCCGGTTTTCCAGACGGCGCGGCGGGCCAGGCTCAGGCACCGCAGAGAGCCGTCGAGCAGGTTGGCCAGTTCGTGCGTCAGCGCGGTAAGGCGCTCCGAGACGTACGCCGAGTCGAGCGGGTCGGGGTGCGACGAACCCGCCGGGCGCACGATCGTGCGCCTCAGGACGGGGCCGCCCTTGCGACCGGGCTGCCCGTCCGAAGACGGGGGCTGCGGCGGCGGGGGAGGAGGTGGGGTGGCGTTGCCGTCACTCGACATCGGGGTGTCTATCGACGCCGCCGCGGCGTCTCTGCACGGGCGCGTTGCGTACAAGCAACATCGGACATGCACGAAGAGCGGAACCGTTACAGCCGCGCAAGACGGCGGCGCCGGTGATGGCCGGGGGTCTGCCGGGGCCCATAATGCGCCGGCGAACATCGCCGCCCGCTACAGTGGGCCTCCTATGCGCGTGCTCTACGACGGCGTGGTCTTCCAGAACGCGTACCAGCGTGGAGTGCAACGCGTCTTTCGCGAACTGCTGCCGAGGCTGGCGAGTGGGGGTGTTGAGCCGGTCCTGGTACTCGCCGACACGGCACGCGCAGAACTCCCGGCTCACCCGGGCGTCCGGGTCGTCGGCCCCCCTCTGAAAGCGGCCGGGCTGCTGCCGCGGAAGCTTCGGCGGAGCGTCCGCGCGTCGGCATCGCGCCCGCGTTTGAGGCGGCTGGCCGATTCGTGCGACCTGTTCCACTCGACGTACTTCACGCTCCCGCCCCGCCCGATGAAGACCGTGCTCCACGTGCACGACATGATCGTGGAGCGCTACGCGGAGTACTTCAGCGACCGCAAGGCCGGCGAAGAGATCGCGCGAAAGCGCCGGGCCATCGAGGCGGCGGACTGGTTCATCACGATCTCCGACGCGACGGCGCGCGAGCTCGAGCACTTCTACCCGAACGCCCGGGGGCGGATCACGACGGTCCACCTCGGCAAGGAGCACCTGAGCGTCCGGCGCGCCGACTCCGCTGAACGCCCGCCCGGCACAGGCGACAGACCCGCGGTCCGGTACGCGCTCTTCGTGGGTGATCGAGCCCTGTACAAGAACTTCGCGACGGTCCTCGACGCGATGGACTGCGAGCAGTGGCCCGGTCAGGTTGCGCTGGTCGTTGTCGGCGCTCCGTTCCGCGGCGGTGAGCAGTTTCGTGTCGAGCGGCTCGCCTCGCCGCCTCGAAACCGCACGATCACCCTTGCCGGGCGTGTGGACGACGCCGAGCTCGGTCGGCTTTACACGAACGCGGCGTGCGTGATCGTGCCTTCGCGGTGCGAGGGCTTCGGCTTCCCGGTGCTCGAAGGCCAGGCCGCGGGCGCGCCGGTCGTCTGCTCCGACATCCCGGTGTTCCGGGAGGTGTGCGACGGCGACTCGGCGCTGTTCTTCCCCTGGCACGATCCGGCGGCGCTCGCTCGGGCCGTCGGCGCTGCGCTCGAGCCCGCCCGCCGATCCGCGCTCGTGTCCGCGGCGGAAGTGAACCTCCAGCGCTTCGGGTGGGACAAGTGCGCCGCGGAGGTGCGGGCGGTGTACGAGCGGCTGATCGGCGCGTGAATGCGTGCCGATGATCGCGTCGGAAGGGGCGTCAGTCTCCGGCAGAGTCGTTCTCTCGGCGTGCGCCGATCACGAACCCCAGCCAGACCACGAGGTACACGCCGTTGACGATGAGCGCCAGCGGCACGAGCCGCCACGGCCAGGGGCCGAGCTTGTCGATGAGCGTCTCGGTCTCGGGGGCCGCATTCCCGACGTAGCCGTAGTTCCAGCCCGTCAGGACGTCGAGCGGAAGCATGACACCCAGATAAGCAAACGTCACCAGCACGATGTTGCGCAGGTCGCGGACGCCGGCGCGATAGCCCCGCACCGCGATGCAGTAGACCGCGCTCCCGATGATGAATGTGTGGCTCTCCCAGAAGATCCAGAACTCGGTCGCCCCGGGCCCGATCCTGACCACCGGTGTCGCGTACGCCTGCGTAGAGAGCCCCAGCCCCCAGAAGACCAGCACCGTCGTCAGCAGGCGCGAGCCGGTCATGAGCGCCAGCGCCGCCACGAGGCCCGCGAGGTCGCAGATGTGCAGGGGCAGGCTGCTGGTCCACTTGAACTGCGCCGGGGCGAACCACCACAACTGCCACGAGAGCCACATGATGATCCCGATCGCCCCGAGCATCTGACCGGCCGGATCGACGAGGATGCCGCTCCGCACCCGGGCGTCGCGCGACGTGCGCGCACCGCCGAACGGCTCGCGGCGCAGCCGCCTCCCGGCAACGACCACCGCGGCGATGAGCACGGTGCAGACCGCCAGCGCCACGGCGTGCGGCCCGGTGAAGGTCTTGAATCGCAGCATGTCCGGCGCGATGGGGAAATCGCTCGGGAGGCTGGAGATCGCCCGCTCGATGTCCGTCGCACCGATGCGTGTGGTGGGGAGCGCGTCGCTCCCGCCCGGTTTCGGCGCGTCCAAGGACCGGCCCGCCGCAACTCCCTGTCTGGTCGCTTCCTGCATGCTCGGAGCGTACCGCCGGTGGGGTGAGCCGTGCCATGGGCGATGGGTCCGACCCGCGTATCCTCTCTGCTCTGCAAAGGAGCGCTCCGGATGTCCATCACACGACCCATGGGGTTCCGAGCCGCGGCGACCAGCGCGGGCATCAAGCCCAGCGGCAAGACCGACCTCATGCTGCTGGTCTGCGACCTGCCCGCGCCCGACAGCCCCGCCGGGCGGATGGCGGCCCGGGACGGCGCGGACCCCCGTTCGCGCCTCGCTTCGGCCGCGGTCTTCACCCGCAACCAGGTTGTCGGAGCGCCCGTCGAGATCGGGCGACGCTGGCGCTCGACGTATCTGAACAACTGGGAGCGCGGCTCTTCGCTGACCACCGAGGCCGGTGTCGGCGCGATCCGCGCCGTGCTCGTGAACGCCGGCTGCTCGAACGCGGCGACCGGTTCGGCCGGCGTGGAGGACGCCAAGCGCACGATGCGGTGCGTCGCGGAGCACTATCCGTGCTCGATGGAGTCGGTGATGCCCAGCTCCACGGGGATCATCGGGCACCGCCTGCCGGTCGAAAAGATCAACGCTGCGATCCCGGGCCTCGTGGGCAGCCTGTCTCGGAGCAAGGATGCGGACGATGCCGCGGCCCGCGCCATCATGACGACCGACCTGGTCCCCAAGAGCGCCCACCGGGAGATCGAGGTCGCTGGGCACAGCGTGCACCTGGGCGCGATCTGCAAGGGCTCGGGGATGATCGCGCCGAGCCTGGACGTCGCGGGAGACGTCGGCGGGATCGGCCCGCACGGCACGATGCTCGCGTTCATCACGACCGACGCGTGCATCGATGCGCCCTGCCTTCAACTGGCTCTCGAGCACGCCTGCCGCGAGTCCTTCGACCGCGTGAGCGTCGACGCCCACCCTTCCTGCTCGGACACGGTGCTGTGCCTGGCCTCCGGCCACTCGGCCATGCCGCCGATCCACCGCAACGATCCGGCGTTCTTCGGCTTCCAGCGGGCGCTCGCCTCGCTCTGCGAGGAACTGGCGATGAAGATCGTTCGCGACGGCGAGGGCGCGACCCGCGTCTTCCGCGTCGAGGTGCGGGGCGCCCGGAGCAACGAGGAGGCGACTCGGCTGGCACGCGCGGTGGTCGACTCTCCGCTGGTCAAGTGCGCCATCCACGGCAAGGACCCCAACTGGGGGCGCATCGTCACCGCCGCCGGCAACGCCGGCGTGCCCTTCGACCCGGCGGAATCTTCGCTGATCCTGGGCAGCCTTCCCCACGGCGCGGGCGAGAAGGCCGAGGTCGAGGTTTATCGCCACGGCCTGCCGACCGGCATCAAGAAGGACGACCCGCGCCTTGTCGCGGCCATGAACGCCGACCCTGTTTACGCCACCCTCACGGTCGGCTATGGACCGGGGCAGGCGTTCATGCTCGGCTGCGATCTCTCCGCGGACTACGTCCGCATCAACGCCGACTACACCACCTGAACCCCGCTCGCATGGGGTGGACTCAACGGCTCGCTGAAGTTCGGCATGCACATGTCCTCGACGATCCGCATCACCGACGTCGGACCACGCGACGGGCTTCAGAACGAGGCCGGCGCGATCGCCACCGCCGACAAGGCAAGGCTCGTGCGCCTGCTGCTCGTGACGGGGGTCGATGAGATCGAAGTGACGAGCTTCGTGAGCCCCAAGTGGGTGCCGCAACTCGGCGACTCTTCGGAACTGTGCAGGCGTGTCGCGGACGACCTGCGACGGCTCGAGGCCGATCGTCGAGCCCAACTCGGCGAGAACGCGCCGCCCCTGCCCATGCTCTCGGCGCTGGTCCCGAACGAGAAGGGCATGGAGGGAGCGGTCCGCGCCAATGAGGAGGCGGC
>CALMQD010000221.1 GCA_937871415.1 uncultured Phycisphaerales bacterium
GGACAGGCTCAGCGAGCGCGACTTGCGATCGACGTTGATGCTCAGCGCCTCGACGTCGATTCCCTGCGCGTCCATCGCCGCCAGCCGCGAGATGTCGAGCGCCGAGGTCGTGTCGCTGCTGGGCCAGGAAGTGGTCGACGAGACTTCGACGATCAACTCCAACTGGATCTTCAAGACGCTGCGGATCACGAACTGGGTGGGGGTTGCGTGGGTGACGATCGGCCTGGCGGGGCAGCTGGCCTTCTCCGGGCGCATGGTGTTGCAGTGGTTCGTCAGCGAGCGGCGCAAGGAGAGCGTGATCACCGAGAGTTTCTGGTGGTTCAGCCTCTTCGGGGCGCTCATGCTCTTTAGCTACTTCGTCTGGCGCCAGGACCCGGTGGGGATCCTCGGCCAGGCGTCGGGCATCGTCATCTACGCGCGCAACATCCGGCTCATCCACAAGAAGCGTCGGCGCGCGGTTCGGGACGAGGAGCGTCGCCTGGCGGCCGAAGCGAGCCTGAGCGCCGCGGCGGTCGCCGAATCGACCCGCGACCTGGCCGCCATGTCCCGCCCGGCGTCGGCGGGTGCCGCAGAATCGCGCGAGGTCCACACCGCGGGTGCGGGGCGTGGGTGAATGAGCCGCAGCGCTCGGGAAGCGGCTTGCGGCGCCGGTCTCCGGCCCCGCGCCGGAGCGGGGATCGTGATAGACTCCTCCTCATGCGCGTGCGACTCGACGGAGAGGATGTTCGGAACCCCGGCGCCACGCTGGCCACGGCCATCGACGCCGCGCGTCTGAAGGCCGAGGAGCGCGGCCGCGTGGTGGTGGAGGTCCGCCTCGACGGCCGGGCCCTGACCGAGGAAGAACTGTCGCGGGACGACAGGTCGGAACGGATGGGGTCGGTGGTGGAGTTCGTCAGCGCCGAGCCGCGCTCGCTCGTCCGCGTCACGCTGCTGGAACTGATCCCGATGCTCGAGGGTGCGTTGGCGCAGCAGGACCGCGCGAGCGACGAGATCGGCGCCGGCCGGATGCAGGAGGGGTTGCAGGCGCTCGCATCGGCCCTGGAGATCTGGAACGGCGTGCAGCGGGCCGTGGGCGACGGAGTGCGCCTCCTGGGCATGGAGGTTGGCGACGTGACGCTCGCGCATGCGGACAGCGGCGCCGACCCGGAGCCGCTCGCCGATCGTGTCGAGAGGCTCGCGGCCTGCCTGACCGAGATCAAGCGCTCGCTGCAGGCCCAGGACGTTTCGGCGCTGTGCGACGTGCTTTCCTACGACCTGAAGGAAGAGGGGGAGCGGTGGCAAGGGGTTCTTCAATCACTGGCGGATCTGGCGACGCAGACCGTCCGCGGGTCGGGCGCGCCGGATGCGCAGAGCCCGAATCCTGAGCCAGGGGTGACCGAGCGGTGAGCTCCCAGACGGGCAAAGGCGACCGGGTCGACGCGCTCATGGAGCAGGCCAGCAAGGCCCTCGTCGCGCGTCGGTACTTCGAGGCCGAGCGGCTGGCGGTCTCGGCGCTCCGCAAGGCGCACACGCGTCGAGACTACGAGCGCATGGGCCGGATCCTGCTGCCGCTCCAGGAGGCCCGACGCCAGAAGCGCGACCTCGCGTTCGACGCGGCGAAGTCCGGCGCGGTCTTCGTGGTCGATGCCGAAGTGCCGTCGGGCAGGAAACTCGTGCCCGGGTGCTACCTCGTCGCTCCGCCGCGGGTGGGGCTCGACGGGCGCCAGTTGCGCGAAGCGGCGGATCGGCGCGAGGTGCCGGTGATCGTGACGGTGCGCGAACCGACGACTCGGGACGGCCTGTGGCCGGTGGTGGCGCTCGGGCCGGTGACCGTGCGCGCCAAGGTCACCCCGCCCACATCGCCCGGAAAAAAAGGGAAGTCGGGCGGGCCCAAGGCTGTCGCGAGCAAAGGCGCGAAGCCTTCGAAGGCAGGCGCGGTGACCGTCGGTGTCGACCCGCCGCCGACTCCCGAGTGGTTCCTGGAAGCCAACGAGCACCTGGGGGATGCGGGGAGCGCGCTGGCGATCCAGAGCAGCCCGCACGCGCGCGTCGACGCGCTGATGAACGCGCTCGAGGCGATCCCCGACCACGAGAAGCTGCACCAGCGGCTGATGGACGCCGCCCGCGAAGCGCAGCATGCGCCCGTGCGTCGTCAGGCGGCGGGCCCGGTCGCCAGCGCCGAAGACGATCAAGATGCGGACCTCGAGTAAGGTCGCCGTTCGCACGAACGCGGCGCACGCGCTCGTTCAGCTGGATGCCCCGGTTTCGCCGGCGGTTTCCTGTCGCGTGTGAACCCGCGGCAGGAGGGAACTGTCAGCCTGACAGTCTTCCACGTTCGCGAGCGGCGATTCCATCAAATCCGGACGCGCGAACTCCCCGGACGGGGCAGGTTCGGCGCTGGCATGCGGATTGAACTATTACCGGCGTATCGGTCGCGCGACCCCGGCGGAAACGGGCGGCGTGGCGATCGCGCGGAAGACCATTGCACCAAAGGAGGTTGCCCATGATCGTTCGTCGAGTCAGCGCTCTGCCGGAGTTCCCGTTCAGCGGCTTCCCGATCTTCGACAACATGCTCTCCTCGCTCTCTCGCGATGAGGGCAAACTGGGCTCCTCGAGGGGGTTCCCGGCGCTGAACGTGTGGGAAGATGAGAAGGCGGTGCACGTCGAGGCCGAACTGCCCGGCGTTGATCCCTCGAAGATCGACGTCAAAGTCCACGGCGATGTTCTCACGCTCTCGGGCAGCAAGGAAGAGTCGCGTGAGGAGAAGGGCAAGAACTACCACCACTCGGAGCGCATCTTCGGCAGCTTCTGCCGCCAGATCGTGCTGCCGGAGATCGTCGACCCCGAGCACGTGCAGGCCGAGTACAAGAACGGCGTGCTGAACGTGCAGCTCAACAAGAAGCCCGAAGCGACGGCGCGGAAGATCCCCGTGGTCGCCCGTACCTGATGCGCGGCGGTGCCGCGGGGTGGTCAGAATCGAATGTGTGACCGGCCGGATGCAGGCCATTGCGTGCTGCGTCCGGCCGGTTTTTTTTATGGAGCGCGGCGCAACAGGCGCGGGTGTTTCGCGCGTTACGGCGTCGAGTTGCGCATGCTCGGGGGTGCGGCCCAGCGGAGCTTGGTCACCAGCGTCTGCCAGTAGTTCGAGCGTGGATTACGGACGAAGCGGATGGGCCGGTCGTGCTCGCGGATGACCACGCGCTGCCCTGTCGACAGCGAGTGCGTGACCTGGCCGTCGAGGACGAGCGCGCTGCCGCAGCACGAGCGCGGGTCGGGTTTGCCGTCGGTCGGCAGGTCGTTGGCGCGGGCCATGCCGATCTCGATGGTTGACCCTCGCGACACGACCACGGGGCGGAAGGCGAGGGTGTGGGCCGCCAGGGGCGTGATGACCATCGCACCCACGTCCGGCGAGACGATCGGCCCGCCCGCCGACGCGTTGTAAGCCGTTGAGCCGATCGGCGTCGAGACAATCAGCCCGTCGCCCGTGACGCTCGGGCCCTCGTGCCCGTCGATCCGCAGAGTCATGGAGATCATGTGGTAGGGCGGGCCGGCGGTGATGACCGCGTCGTTGAGCGCCAGCGACTGGTGCACGACCGGCCCCGCGGGCCCCGCGCGCCCCATCGGGCCTCCGCTGTTCCCCGGCGCCGGGTCATGGATCGTCACCACCAGAAGCGCCCGATCGAATGTGTTCAGTTCCGAGCGGCTAAAGAGCGTGTCGGCCTGCTCCTCGAGCGAAGCCGTGTCGAACTCGGCGAGGAAGCCGAGGTTTCCCAGGTTGACGCCGAGCATGGGCAGACCCAGGTGCACGCACCGGCGCGACTGGGAGAGCAGCGTGCCGTCACCCCCGAGCACGACGATGAGGTCGGTCTGCGACGAGAGCCGCGGGTCCAGCGGCGCGTTGTCGGCGTCGAGCTCGGCGACGACGCGCCCGGTCCGTTCGATGAGTGCGCGGACCTTGGCGACCGCCTGAACCACTTCAGGCTTGCTTCGATTGACGAGCAGCAGGACGGATCGTGGCATGCGGGCTCGGCCGGACCATCACCCCACGCCCCCGGGGCCATCGGTATATGCGGGGGCGGTCGGTTCGTTGCGAGATCAGCGGGCCGCCGCGGCGTGCGGGACGTTCCGGGCCGCGACCTGCGGAGCGCCGGGCGAAGAC
>CALMQD010000222.1 GCA_937871415.1 uncultured Phycisphaerales bacterium
CGCGTCATCGGCGCCGTCATCGAGACGGAGGACCTGCTGCTGCTCTCGGCGGCCACGATCGTGCTGGCGGCGGAGGGCCGCCGCTTCGTCGTGTATGCGCGGTCGAGATGAAAGCGTGTCGGGCGCGTGAGCGTGGGCGCGGGGCGGGTTTGCCGATAACGCGCGCTGGACGT
This sequence comes from uncultured Phycisphaerales bacterium, assembly GCA_937871415.1. Lineage (GTDB taxonomy): Bacteria > Planctomycetota > Phycisphaerae > Phycisphaerales > UBA1924 > JAHBK01. The sequence goes on from CALMQD010000222.1 coordinate 174, forward strand.
GGAGAAGTTGTCGCTTGCTTCGTCACCGCCGATGCGGACGGCAATGTCGCGCGGCGCGGCGCAGTCGCAACTCACAAAAACACAAGAGCGCGCGTGCAAACTCCCGATGGTTGGGTACCATCTTTTTCGTCGTGGTGTGCATGGCTCCCCAACCCCGTCGCAACTCCCGTCCGTCCCGCTCCTCCTCGCGCGGGAAGCGTGTTTCCACGCAGAAAAACCCGGCGTTTCCGGGACGCGTGGTGAAGGTGTGGGTCGCGCTGGTGGGCGCGCTGACGGTCGTCGGCGGGGGCCTGCTGATGGTCGACGGCCGGAGCGTGCCGCGCGTCGACGGGATGTCGCTCTCGCCCCTGGCGGCGGCGGCGTTCGAGGGTCGTCGCTCCGATCCGGTTTATCAGACGCGTCAGGCCATCGAGGCCGGGCGCTGGCAGGCGATCGTCATCCACCACTCGGGCAACGTCATCGGCTCGCCCGCGAGCATCGAGCGTGAGCACGAGGCGCGGAACTTGCGCGGCCTGGGGCACCACTTCATCATCGGCAACGGCCAGGGGATGGAGGACGGCCAGCTGCACATCGGGTACCGCTGGCTGGACCAGCTGCCGGGGGCCCACGCGGCGGGGGACAACGGCGACTGGTACAACCGCAACGCCATCTCGATCTGCCTGGTGGGCGACGGCAACCGGCGCCCCTTCACGCAGGCGCAGCTCGACCGGCTCGACACGCTGCTCGACTCGCTGTGCCGCGAACTGAACATCCCGCGCGACCGGGTGTACCTGCACTCGCAGATCGCGCCCGTGAGCGACCCGGGGAAACTGTTCCCGGCGGATCGCATCCTGACGGCCGGGCCCGACCAGCAGCCCGGTGCGCCGGTCGCGGGCCGGCCCAACGCCGCCCCGCAGCCGACGAAGACGGCCAGCGCCGAGCGCGGCACGCCGTGATCGGGCCCGGCGCTGTCGGTTGATTTCCGAATCGACGAACACGCCCCCGCATCGCCGGGGGCGTTTTTCATGGGGGTGCGGGCGTGCGGGTGTGCAACCCCCGGGCGAGCCGGAGCGCATGGGTCGCTGTTGGGGCGTCCCCGGCGCGGGTGCCTGCGGCTTTTCCCCGGTCCCGCTTCGATTGAACTTTCTCGGACAGTGGGGCATACTTCCGCCCTCGCCCGACGGGGACGGCGGGCGTGGTCGAGTCGCCAGCCTGTGCGGCGTGCGACGGTCCGGACGGGGCCGGCGCGCGGAGCGCGACGGGCGGGCAGTGGACTCTCGCCCGCGGGGGGTCGATCCCTTTCCCGCAGCCGTGCGACTACGGTTGCCCGGTCCGGGAGGGGGGTTGCCCGGTCCGGGAGGGGGCGTCGGAGGTTGGGAAGGGGATGGGGATTGGTCGTCGGGGGGGTGTGGGGGCCGGGGCGTCGAACGGGCGCCCGGGCCGGCCGCGCGTCACGACGCGAAGATCGAGCGCCCGGCGCACCGCCCGACCCACCCGGACCCCTCACCGCACCGCCCGCAGGGAACGACGCCCTTGACCATCGATGCCCGAAAGCCTGGAGAGATGATCGAGGGCTTCCGGGTGCTCGCCGAGGTGGGGCGCGGCGCGGCGTCGATCATCTATCTCGTGCAGGACCCCAAGACCAAGCAGATCTGGGCGCTCAAGCACGTCGAGAAAGAGACGGACAAGGACCAGCGTTTCCTCGACCAGGCGGAGGAGGAGTACAAGATCGCGTCGCGGATCAAGAGCCCGACGATCCGCAAGATCGAGCGGCTGATCCGCAAGCGCGAGGGGCTGCTGTCGACGAGCGAGCTGTACCTGGTGATGGAGCACGTCGACGGCTCGTCGCTGGAGCGCGAGCCGCCGGTGACGTTCGCGGACGCGGTGTACATCTGCGAGCAGGTGGCGCAGGGTCTGGCGGAGATGCACAAGGAGGGCTATGTCCACGCGGACATGAAGCCCAACAACGTCATCGTGACGAGCAACCTGACGGCGAAGATCATCGACCTGGGTCAGTCGTGCAAGATCGGGACGGTCAAGCAGCGCATCCAGGGGACGCCGGACTACATCGCGCCCGAGCAGGTGCACCGGCGGGCGATCACGCCCAAGACGGACGTGTACAACCTGGGCGCGACGATGTACTGGATCTTCACGCGCTCGTTCGTGCCTACGGCGCTGACGGGCAAGTCCGACTCGCTGGTGCAGGGCCTTGAGGAGGCGTTCATCCCCAAGCCCAAGAAGGTGAGCGAGTTCAACCCGCGCGTGCCGGAGATGCTCGAGGCGCTCGTCATGCAGTGCGTCGAGACCAACCCGGACGACCGCCCGACGATGGAGCAGGTCGCGGAGCGGTTGAACCTCATCCGCGGCAAGCTCAGCGCCGAGTCGATCATGCGCCGCACGGCGGCGCCCACGACGGACGAAGCGCGGGCCTGAGCCGCGGGGCGCACGGCCGGTCCGGGATCCTGTCACGCCCGCGAGTCTCGCCGACGTGCTACCGATTTTCACACAACTGGACCTGAAGGACCCGGCGGCGGTGACGCGGGCGCTTTGGGAAGGCGCGCGAGCGTGCCGCGAAGCGGCGTGCCGTCGCGGGTCCATCGAAGTGATCGGTCCGTTCAACCGGGCGTACGACGAAACGTCCCTGGAGCCGCAGACGCGGAGCGCGCCGACGCTCATCGCCACCGGAGACCTGCACGACAACCCGCTGCATCTGGCGCGGGTGACACTGGCGGCGGGACTGGGCGACCCGGCGGGGGAAGTTCCCCGCTCGCACCTGACGCTGCACGAACTGATCCACTCGGACAACATCGTGAACCACACGGACTTCTCGTTCCGCGTGCTGGCACGGGCCGCGGCGATGAAGGCGGCGTTCCCGGAGCACGTGCACGTGCTGCTGGCGAACCACGAGCTCGCGCAGTTGACGGGCGCGGAAGTGGTAAAGGAAGGGGTGCGCTGCGTGCAGGCGTTCGAGGCGGGGATCGAGGCGGCATTCGGTGAGGAAGCGCCGGGTGTGAGCGCGGCGGTGAACGCGTTCCTGGCGGCGTTGCCGCTGGCGCTGCGCGTG
>CALMQD010000223.1 GCA_937871415.1 uncultured Phycisphaerales bacterium
CCCCCGCCAGCCCCAACCTCTCCTCCATCACCCGCCGCGCGACGGACCCGGGGTTCATTCGCGCAATCGTCCCCTCCACGCCGCGGCTCAGCCCCACCAGCATCGACCAGGGGTGCATGTTCCCCAGCGGGTCGGCCAGCACGCGCCGCGCGTGCTCCCGCGCGCCCAATCCCTGCGAACCCTCCGACAGCCGCGCCGCGCGTCCCGACGCGACCACCTCTCGCGCCCACGGCGTAAGCACACGCGAGAGCGCGATCCCCACCGGCGCCGCCACGCGCCCGCCCTTGAACGGGTCGAACCGCTCCACCGCCTCGATCACCGCGGCGAGCGCCAGGCCCAACGCCTCGTCCATCAGCGGACCGGGCAAGTCCTCCAGCCGCGTCATCGCGGCTCGCGCACCGCCACCTCCGGCCGCCGCGATCGCCGCGTCGGCGCTCCGCGCGATCAACCCCAACTGCCCGCGCACCAACTCGCTCTTGAGCAAGGTCGCCCAACGCAGCATGGTCTCGAGTTCGTCCAGCCGTTCCTTCACGCGCGCCGACTTCGGCGAGACCACACGCGCCAGCCGGCGCGCTTCATGCAACAGCAGTTCGTACGCGAACCCGCGCTGCGCTTCCACGCGCGCTTCCGCCGGCGTCGCCGAACTCAGACGCGCTTCGCCGAGCAGCTCCGCCGCGCCCCGCGGCCACGCGCCCCGCAATCCCTCGCGCACGCTCACCGGTGCGAGCAGCACCTCCGCCGCGTCCTCGCGAACCAGGAGCGGGTGCTCCCCCGCGTGCTCCGGGTGCGCCCGCATGAACAACTCCACCGCGCGCTTGAGCGACGCGACCCGAGTTCGCACCCCCGACCGGTGAACCGACGTCCGCGACGCCGCGCCGGCCCGGTCGCCTCGACCCGTTCCTGCGCCGGCGCCCCCCGCACCACCCCGCAAGGGAAACAACTCCTCGCCCGTTCGCTCCTCGTGCTCGCGCACGATCCGCCGGATCGTCTCGCCCGACAGCCCCGGCACCTGCTCCGCCAGAGTCGCCGCCTCGATCCGGCAGAACGCCGCGATCGACCCCGCCCCGCGCTCTCCGGCGTCGCGCCGGCGTCCCGCGCCCCGCGCACGCTCGATCACCGCCTCAACCTGCTCCGGCGAGAGCGCCCGCACGCCGCGCGTCTTCCGCTGCGGCACACCACCTTCGGTCCCCGCGCCCGGCGCCACGCCCGCGCCCCGCGCGCGCTCGAACGCCGCCACCACCCGCTCGCTGTACGCGAGGGTCGAGAAC
>CALMQD010000224.1 GCA_937871415.1 uncultured Phycisphaerales bacterium
GCGGTCTTCGTAGAGGTCCGCGGCGCGTTCGAGCATCTCGGAGAGGCGGCCGGTGCGCTCGCCGACGCCGACGATCTGCGTGAGCAGCGGCGGGAAAATCGCGCCGTTCTCGGCTCGCTCCATCGGCTCGGCGATGGTCTTGCCGGCCTGCACGGCCTCGGCGACGTCGTCGAGCGCGTGCTGCACGGCCCGGTTGCCCACCACGCCCCGCGCGCCGCGGATGGCCGTCAGCACGGGCAGACCGGCGCCGACGAGGGTGCACATGGTCCGCGCGAACCGCGCGACGGCCACGTCCTTGCTCAGGCGACCGATGGCGGGAACTCGCAACAGGAAGCGGTCGATCGAGAGGCGCGTGTCGGGCTGCGCGAGCGCCTGTCGCCCGATGACGACGGCCGCGCCCAGCGCCAGAAGGATGTAGAACCAGTTCGCGGCGAAGAAGTCCGTGGTGAAGAGCACCACCCGCGTCGGCCAGGGCAGGTCCGCGACGCTCATGCGCCCGGCGAGCGGCTTGAGCAGTCGCGGCACGACGAAGGTCACTACGACCGTCACCGCGCCGGCGATGAGCACCGCCAGCACCGCCGGGTACACCATCCCCATCGCCAGACTGCGGCGCATCTTCTGGTCGCGCTCGAGGAGCGTCGCCGCCTGTCGCAGCACTTCCACCAGGCGCCCGCTCTGCTCGCCGGCGCGGAGAAGGCCGACCAGCATCTCGTCGAAGGGCCGTCCCCAACTGGCCGCGGCGTCGGCGAAACTGCGCCCCTGCTCCACCTGATCGCTCACGTGCGCGAGCATGGCGCGGATGCCGGGGCTGCGCGACTGGCGCTGGATGACCCGCATCGCCTGCACGAGCGTGAGCCCGGCGCCCAGCGAGATGGCCAGGTCACGCACGATGCCGGCCATGTCGGCGCGGGAGACGCGCGGGTGGCCCGAGGACGCTCCGGCCTTGGCGGCTTCACGCGGTCGGGTCGGCACCACGGGCGCGGCGCCTTGCGCGGCGGCTTCCGGGGCGCGCCCGCGCGAACGGCGCTCGTCGAGTTCTTCGAGACGCCGGGGCGTCACGCCGCGTTGGCGCAGCGCGCGCAGGGCCTCCTGGCGATCGGGGGCCTCGATCACCAGCGTGCCGCCCGCCGAGCCGAGTTGTTCATATTCGAAGAGCGCCATCCGTGTGCGGCCCGGAATACCGAGCGTCTCCTACGCCTGTTGATCCGTCATCAGCCGTTCCTCAAGCCCCGCGAACCGTGCGGCAGTGCTCGCGTCAGGATGCTTCGACGTCCTGCGTCGAGCGCAGCACCTCGTCGAGCGTGGTTTCGCCCGCCGCGGCCTTGATGACGCCGTCCATCCGCATGGTGACGTGCCCCTGCAGCGTCGCCAGCAGTTCGCGCGAACTCGTCCGTCCGTCCGTGATCGCCTGACGCATCGGGCCCGAGACCGAAACGACCTCGAAGAAGCCCATGCGCCCCTTGTAGCCCGAGTTGTTGCAGACCTCGCACCCGCGTCCGACCTGCTGCTGCAGGCCGGGGAACATCGCCCGCTCGCGTTCGGTGAGACGGTGCAGCAGCGTCTCGGGGATCGGCTGCGGCGTCCGGCAGTGCCGGCAGACGCGCCGGCCCAGGCGCTGCGCCAGGATGCCCTCGAGCACGCTCGCCACCAGGAACGGCTCCACGTCCATGTCGAGCAGACGCCCGACGGCCGAGACCGCGTCGTTGGTGTGCAGCGTCGAGAAGATGAGGTGGCCGGTGAGCGCGGCGCGCACGGCGATGTCCGCGGTCTCCGAGTCGCGGATCTCGCCGACCATGACCACGTCGGGGTCCTGGCGCAGGATCGAGCGCAGCCCGCTGGCGAACGTCAGCCCCCGGTCGGGGTTCACCGGGATCTGGTTGACGCCGTTGAGTTCGTACTCGACCGGGTCCTCGATCGTGATGATCTTGAGCGACGGGTCGTAGAGTTTCGAGAGCGCGGCGTAGAGCGTCGTCGTCTTGCCCGAGCCCGTGGGGCCGGTGACCAGCACCATGCCGTGCGGCAGATCGATGAACCGCTCGACCTTCGCCCGGTCCTCGGCGCGGAGCCCGACCGACTCGAGCGTGAGGTTCATCGCTTCCTTGTCGAGGATGCGCATGACCACCGACTCGCCGTAGATCGTCGGCACCGTCGACACACGGATGTCGACCTTGCGACCCTCGAACCGGAGCGTGATGTGCCCGTCCTGCGGCACGTAGCGCTCGGCGATGTTCATGCCCGCCATGATCTTCACGCGGCTGGTGATCGCGGCCTGCAGGTGCTTGGGCGGGCTGGTCTGCGGGCGCAGCGAACCGTCGATGCGGTACTTGACGCTCAGCGCCCGCTCGAAGGGCTCGACGTGGATGTCGCTCGCCCGCTCCTTGATCGCCTCGAGGATGATCAGGTTCACGAGGTTGATGAGCGTGGGCTGCTCGGCCATCCGCTGCACGTCGGCGGCGTCGACGGCCTCGAGGTTGGCGAGCGCATCCTGGTCGGGCGCCTCGGCGCCGCCCGCAAGGCGCATCGCCATCTGCGCCGCGGTCGCGCCGAACGCGCTGCGGAGCAGTTGGTCGAAGTCATTCGGCGAGACGCCCTGTCGCTTCACGGGCAGCCCGGCGAGCAGCGCCACTTCGTCCGCCGCGGCCAGGTCGGAGGTGTCCACCATCGCGATCAGCAGGCGGGAGGAGGGGTCGTCCGGCCGTTCGAACCCGAAGGGCACGGCGCGGAGGCGGACCGCGGCTTCGGCCGTGACCAGCGCGGCCGCGCGCGGGTCGACCTTGATCGACGTCGGCGCAGCGCCGGGCGACTGGGTTGCCGGGGTTGTGGTCGTGGGAGCCGCGGTCATGCTTGCAATGCTACCGGCTCATCTCCGCGAGTGTGGACATGGAACCGGATTCCTCGCCGGAACCCCCCGGGGCCTCGGATAAGAGCAGATCGACCAGCGGCGCGTGCGCGCTTTGAAAGCCCGGGTGCGGTTGTGGCACCCGGGCCCTCTGTGGAGTGATCTCAAGGAGAACGCCGCATCCGGCCCGGGATTGCCCGACCGGCGTGAGGTTTCATTTCTTGTTCGGATCGGGCTTGGCCGGGGCGGGGGTGCCGGGGCGGGGCTCGTCGCCCTCGGTGCCGCCTTCGCGGTGGTCGATGAAGACCACGTTGTCCCCCGTCTCGCCGTCGGACGTCACCTCGACGTGACGAATGATGACCCCCCCGGGGGCGTCGTCGTCGGATTCGCCGTCGCCCGCGAAGAAAAACTGGCCCCCGCCGCTGTCCGGACGGCTGGGCTTGGGCAGCCGCGCCCGCTGGTCGTCGTTGAGCACGGACTTGAGTTCGTCCATCGAGGAGCGGTCGAGCGCCGAACGCTGGCGTCCGAGTTCGACGTGCGCCGGGGTATTGCCCGCGTCATCGCCGCCGAGCGTGATGAAGTTGCCGAAGTTCATCCCGCCCCCGCCGTCTTTCTCGGCGGAATCCACAGCCGCGGCCCACTTCGCATTGAGCGCCGAGGCCTGCGATCCGTAGCGTGATCGGATCTCGTCGATCTTGGTCTTCTGCTCGGCGGTGAGGTCGGCGAAGCCCCCCGCCGCGTTCAGGGCGCGTTCCGCGGGGCTGGGCTTGAAAATGCGCGGATAGGTTCGCTCCCTGACCGCCCTTTCGAAGCGCTCGCGGGCATCGCCGGGCATCAGCGGGGCGATGATCCTTGCGTTGCGCTGGTTCAGGTCGCGCACGGGGATGCCGAGCTTGCGGTGCGCATCCATGAGCGCTTGCACGCCCTGCAGGTCGTCGGGAGCCCCGGCGCGATCTGCGCGGGCGTCCTGCGCCTCGCGGGCCTGCTCGCGGGCCCGGAGAGCGGCATCGAGTTCCGACTCGTACGTCGCGAGGGCCTGGGCAAGATCCGAGGAGGGCTTCCGACCGTCGAGCGCATCCGATGCCAGACGCGTCAGATCGATGTTCTCTCCCGCGAGCACGCCGCGCGGGAGCAGTTCGCGCCGCCGATCGAATCGTTCGACGGCGTCGAACCTCCCGATCTGCTCGGGGGTGAGGAGCGATTTCACGTCGGCGTAGAACTGCTGCCGGAGCGCGTCGAGTTTGGCGGCCCGCTCGCCCGCCTGCTTGACCATCGCTTCGACCTGCTTCTGGATGTCCTCCTGCCGCATGTCGTTATGGTCGAACCGGATCGCCTCGCGCGACTGCTTCGAGACGGCGCGGCACTCGGTGATGTAAGCGTCGAAGAGCGACTCCGCGGCGGCGCGCTGGTCCTCGGTCAGCGAGAGGAGGCCGCTGATGCAACTGAAGTCCTCTTTGGTGAGCCGCGCACTGGGAAAAGCCCGGCCGGCGCCGCCGCCGACCGAGAGCGTCCGCACTTGCGGCTGCGCCAGCGCGGCTTGCTCACCGGGAAAACCGGCCAGGGCCGCTGCGACCAGACCGAGAAGGACATTCGGGAAAATGCGCGGACGGAGCGGGTTCGGTCGCATGGAGGTCTCCTCTTCGGGGCACCGCACGAGTCTCATTCCGGACGCACCGGGGCACGCTTTCCGTCACGCCGCCTTCATTTTGTCGGGTCGTGCTCAAGAGAACACCCCCGCCCGAAAGCGGGCGGGGGTGAAGTTCGCGGAGGGATGCCTTGGGTGACCGAATCTCCAACCAGCCGGCTCAGGCGGGCTGGTCGGGCGCCTGGCGCTGACGCCGGCGCGGCCGGTCGCCCTGCTGGCCGGGCGCGGAGTCG
>CALMQD010000225.1 GCA_937871415.1 uncultured Phycisphaerales bacterium
GCACCGAGCACCACGCGCATCGCGCTATAAGCGCCCGGCACCCAACAAACCGTCAGTGCGACAGCTATGGCGACTTCGATGCCTCCCGGTACGAGAGTTTGCAGCATGGGCTATGGCCCCCCCTCCCCCCTCCCCCAGTCCCGGCCCGGAATCGACCCCTCCGAGCCCCAGCATCCCCGCCACGCGGGCGACGTGCCCCGCGAGCGTGGGGCGCGCGGGGTCCGCCGCGGTGTGCCGGAGGACCACGAGGGTTGCGTCGTCGTCGAGCGCCGGGCGCCCGGCGTATGCGAGCACCCGCGACCGCAGCGCCGCGCCCGCGTCGGCCATCTCGTCTTCGGAGAGCGATCGCGCCATCTCCAGAAGTCCCGATTCACCCAGTTGCACACCCGCCGCGTCCCGGGCCTCGATGAGCGCGTCGGTGTACATCACCACGCGATCGTCGGGCTCCAGCCGCAGGGCGTACTGCTCGTACGCCGTCGGGTGCAGGATCCCCAGGGGCAGGTTGCGGACGCCGGTGTCGTCCCCGCCCTTCCCGTGCGAGGCGACAACCCCCGGCGCGTGCCCGTCGAGCAGGGTCCACCCGCCGGTCCCCCGTCGGTACCTCAACGGCCGCGGGTGTCCCGCGTTGCAGACCAGCAGGTGGTCCGTCGAAGACAGGTAGGTCGCCAGGATCGCCGTCGCGAAACGCCCGCCGAGCTCGAGCCCGGCGAACGCACGGTTGAGTTCGAAGGCAAAGCGTGTCTGGTCCGCCGTGTTGATGTGCCGGCGCATGATCCGGCGCAGTTCGCCCGCGATCGACGCGACCTCTTCCCCGTGCCCGGAGACGTCGGCGAGGATGAACCGCGTAATGAGCCCCGCGGCACAGTTGGACACGTAATACAGGTCGCCCCCGCTGACGCCCCCTTCGTGGGGCGTGCACGAAACGTGCACGTCGTTCCCGGGAACACTCACGGCCGAGTCGAACGCCTCGCTCCCGCCCCAGACCTCCATGCAAGCGATCGAGTACGCCGGCGGCGGAGGGCAGTGGTGCTCGGAGAGTTCGGTTGTGCCCGCGCCGGGAGCGCTCATCGTGATCACGCCTGATGCCGGCGCGCCTCCCGGATCGCCTTGATCAGACCCTCCGGGACGTTCCCCGTGGCCGGCTCATCCGGATCGTGCATCGCCTGCTTGCCCAGGCGCACCGTGGCCTTGTACGTCTCGAGATAGTTCACGCACGACGGGCACACCGCCAGGTGACGCTCGAACTCGTGCTTCTGCTCGGGCGTCAGCTCGCCGTCGAGATACGCCATCACAAAGTCCAGGACCTCCCGGCACGTGATGTACGGCCTGCGGCTGGTGTCCGGCGTGGTGATGCGCGGCGGCTGCGGCGGCGGTGGGGGGTTCTGCGGGCTCGTCATGGCGTCTCCCGGGCAACAAAGTGAGGTTCGAGCAATGTCCGCAGCGCCTGGCGAGCCCGGTGCAGCCGGGTCTTCACGGCGTTGACGCTCAGACCGAGCGCCGTGGCGGTTTCTTCCGTGCTGATCTCTTCGATGTCTCGGAGCAGCAGCACCACCCGGTACGCCTCCGGCAGTTCGTCGATCTTCTCCCGCACCAGGTCGCGGACCTCCGTCCGTTCGATGCCGCTCGCCGCGTCCGGTTGCCACGGCGCGGTGTTCCGCGTCTGGTGCCCGTCGCTGAGGAACGTCGGCAACAGGTCGTCGATCGAGCGCTCGGGCCCGCCGCGACGACGCTGACTCCTCATCCGCATCAGGCAGCAGTTGACGGTGATGCGGTGCAGCCAGGTCGTCAGTTGCGACCGCCCGTCGAAGCGGTCGAGCGACTTGAAGGCGCTCAGGAAGGCCTCCTGCACCGCGTCCTGCGCATCTTCCTCGCGGTGCAGCATCCGACGCGCCACCGCGAGCATGCGTCCGCCCGCCAAGCGCACCAGTTCGTCAAACGCCGCGTCGTCGCCCTCCCGCAGCCTGCCCAGCAGCAGCGCTTCCGAGGCGTCCTGCCCCTGCGAGGGTGGGGAGGGAAGAGCGGTCATCAGCACGAGGGTATTCCCGGCAAGGCCCATGGCGGCGAGCGTTGGCCCAGACACTTCCCCCGAGCCTCTGATGCCGGCGCGGGCACCCCGGTTTCACGCGCGCTCCAAATACTCCCAAGGGCGAAACCGCGGGGAAGGACGCGGCATCCGACGTCCACGCCGCGATCGGGGCGCACGCACCGGCGACGATGCCCAAGCCCCGCAGAGACGCGAGCAACGAAAGGAACCGTCATGCCCACCATTCCACGAATGAGCAGCGCCGCGATCCGGGACCTCATGCCCGCGGATCTTCCCGAAGTAGTCATGCCCGCCTGCGAGGCGCGCCCGGTGCTCAAGGGACAGACCGCGATCGTGACGGGCGCTTCTTCCGGCATCGGGCGCGCCATCGCCCAGGCCCTCTGCGCCGCCGGCGCCAACGTGGTCGTCAACTACATCGGGCCCGACGCCCCGGCCGTGGCCGCCGTTGAAGAGGCCACGCACTGCGGCTGCGCGCACCGCGGCGACGCGATCGCCGTCAAGGCCGACGTCGCCGAGGAAGCGCAGGTGCAGGCGATGTTCAGGACCGCCGTCGAGCGATTCGGCGCCGTCGACATCCTCGTCAACAACGCCGGGATGCAGCAGGACGCGCCGCTCGAGTCCATGACCCTTGCTCAGTGGCGGAAGGTCATCGACGTCAATCTCACCGGCCAGTTCCTCTGCGCCCGCGAAGCCGTCCGCGAGTTCAAACGCCGCGGCGTCCGCGCCGACGTCTCGTGCGCCGCCGGCAAGATCATCTGCGTATCGAGCGTCCACGAGGTCATCCCCTGGGCGGGGCACGTGAACTACGCCGCGAGCAAGGGCGGCGTCATGCTCATGATGAAGAGCATCGCGCAGGAAGTGGCGCCGTGGCGCATCCGCGTGAACAGCATCTGCCCCGGGGCCATCCGCACGCCCATCAACCGCGCCGCCTGGGACTCGCCCGAGGCGTACAACGACCTCATGCGCCTCATCCCGTACAAGCGCATCGGCGAGCCCGACGACGTCGCCCGCCTGGCCGTCTGGCTCGCCTCCGACGAGGCCGACTACATCACCGGCGCCAGTCTCTTTGTCGACGGCGGCATGACGCTCTACCCGGGCTTCGAGGCCGGCGGCTGAGCCATGCCCGACGCGTTCGCCCGCCACTGGCCCGAGTACTTCATCGAGGCCGCCCTGATCGGCGTCTTCATGCTCGCCGCGTGCGTCGCGGTCACGGTCTTTGCGCACCCATCGTCCCCGGTGGCGCGCCGCTGGAGGGGTCCGCACCGGCCGCGCATCGCCGTCGGCGTGCTCATGGGCCTCACCGCCGTCGCGCTCATCTACTCGCCCTGGGGAGAGCGCTCCGGCGCGCACATGAACCCCGGCGTCACGCTCGCGTTCTGGGCGCTGGGCAAGGTGCGGTCCGCCGACGCGCTGTTCTACATTGTCTTTCAGAACCTCGGCGCGATCTCGGGGGTGCTCGTGGCGCGACTGATCCTGGGCCGCGCCGTCGCCCATCCGCTCGTGAACTTCGCGGTGACCGCGCCCTCGCCCGACCGGCGCGCACCCCGGCGCGCCGCCTGGCTCGGCGAGTTCGCGATCGCGTTCGTCATGATGTCCACGGTGCTCTGGTGCGCCAACTCGCCCGCCGTGGCGCCCTTCACCGGGCTCCTCGCCGGATTGCTCGTCGCCGTCTTCATCGCCGTCGAGGCCCCGCTCTCGGGCATGAGCATGAACCCGGCGCGCTCGCTCGGCTCGGCGCTC
>CALMQD010000226.1 GCA_937871415.1 uncultured Phycisphaerales bacterium
GCGTGTCGTTTGAACGGGAGGTTTCAGGGCATTGGAGTACCAAAAATGCCTTGGTCAAGGGGTTTATAGAGGATAGATTGGTCATGTTGAATCCGGCGGTGGGTATTCCAGCGTATGGATGCCTATGCCGCGAGCCGATGCTCCTGTCCCGGAGCGAGTTCCGGCGTGTCGAGTGGGCTCCCCGTCTTCGGGCGGGGTCATCCGAGAAGATGGCTGAGAAGAGGGTTGTGCTTTGTCTACTCCAAACGCCCCTGAGGCGAAACGCTCGCGGCGCCCGCGCGCCCGATGGGTCGGCCGAGTCGCCGGGATCGCCGCCGGCGCGATGGTGATTTCCGGCGCGATGGCGCTGCCGGTCCCGACGACGGTGAACGACTTCTTCGAGCCGGGCACGCAGCCCGGCGGTCTGGTCGCGGACCTGGTCGACCCGGATACGTGCGCGAACTGCCATGCGTACTACGACGAACTCGCCGCGCCGCACGACAACTGGCGCAAGACCATGATGGCGCAGGCGGGTCGCGATCCGATCTTCCACGCGGCGGTTTCGATCGCCGAGCAGGACGCCGCGGCCGCCGGGGATACCTGCTGGCGATGCCACTCGCCGACCGGGTGGTTGCGCGGGCACGTGAGCGCCCCGAACCCGACCAGCGGCGAGGCGCTGATGTACGACGACTTCAGCGGCGTCTCGTGCTCGGTCTGCCACCGCATGGTCGACCCGGTGTACGTCGAGGGCGTGTCGCCGTCGGCGGACCAGGCGATCCTCGCGGCGATCTCGCCGCCGGCGCTCGCGGAGCCGCACTCGGGCTCCTACGTGATCGACCCGAGCGACGTCCGTCGCGGGCCGTTCAACCTCGACGAGGACTGGGCCGGAACGATCTTCGGCCAGTGGCCCGGCTTCCACCAGTACGCGCAGTCGGCGTTCCACACCTCCTCGCGTCTGTGCGCGACGTGCCACGACGTCAGCCTGCCGCACTACACGCGCCAGCCCGACGGTTCTTACGCGCTCAACGCGCTCGACACACCGGGCCCCAGCAAGCACCAGCAGTTCCCCGAGCAGCGCACGTATTCCGAGTGGGCCAACAGCCTTTTCGCCGTCGCGCCGGTCGACCTGGGCGGGCGCTTCGGCGGCGCCGGCGACGGCTCGTACTCCACATGCCAGGACTGCCACATGCCCACCATCGAGGGCATGGGGTGCGGCCTGGCCGATCCGCCGATGCGTCCGAACGTGCCGCGCCACACCTTCCGCGGCGCCAACACGTGGGTGCTTCGCGCGGTCCAGAGCCTCTATGAGAGCGATTCGGGGATGGGCGAAGAGGAAGCGATGATCGCGTCGGGCGAGAACGCCAAGATGCTGCAGGACGCCAGCGACCTCGAGCTCTACCGCGTCGGCGGCTCGCTCGTGGCGCGTGTCGTCAACTACACCGGCCACAAGCTCCCCACCGGGTACGGCGAGGGCCGCCGGATGTGGGTCAACGTGAAGTTCTTCGGCGCGGGCGACCAGTTGATCGCCGAGCGCGGCGCGTACGACAACACTGAGGCCATCCTGGTCAACGGCGGCGCGGACACGAAGGTGTACGAGGCGCGCCACGGCATCGACGAGGCGGTCGCCGCGCTCACGGGCCTGACCGCCGGTCCCCAGTTCCACCTGGCGCTGGTCAACAAGAAGTACAAGGACAACCGCATCCCGCCGATGGGCTTCACGCTCGCGGCGTTCGACGCCGTCGGCGCGGCGCCGGTGCCATCGGACACTTACGCCGACGGGCAGTACTGGGACGACACCGCGTACCCGATCCCCGCCGGCGCGGTGCGGGCCGAGGTGCGCGTCTATCACCAGGTCACGACGCGCGAGTACATCGAGTTCCTCCGCGATACCGACGCCACTCCGCGCCTGAGCAACCTGCCGCCCGTGCCCGAGATCTACGACCCCATGGTCACCGACACGAGCGGCAAGCTCGCGTACAAACTCTGGGAAGCGTTCGGCAAGAGCGAGCCGACCGAGATGGACGCCGGCGACATTGCGCTCGGCTGCCTGGCCGACTTCGACCAGAACGGCACCATCGAGGTCGCCGACCTGTTCGGGTTCCTGGACGCGTGGTTCGCGGCGTTCGGCATGTCCGGCGGCACGTTCCCGGCGGACGCCGACGGCGACGGCAGCGTGAGCGTCTCGGATCTCTTCCAGTACCTCGACGCCTGGTTCGCGGGCTTCGGCGGGCCGTGCCCGTAAGCACGCGTGCGCCCAACCGAGTCAGCCTCCCAAACGCCCGGCTCACGCCGGGCGTTTGACCGCGCGGACCCCCAGGAACAGCGGGATCTCCCGGCGTGCGCGGTTCTCCTCCTTGGCGCGCGGGCCCGAGTCGCTGGCGCGCATGCTGGGCCATTCCTCCAGCGCTTCGACCAGCAGCCCGGCGCGGCTCATCGCGGCGACATAGGCCTGCAGGGGCCGATGGAAGGTCCACGTCGTCGCTTCGCCGCCGGTCTGGCCGCGCGAAGCCTTGCCGGGGTGCATCCGCACCTCGTGCCGGGCGGTCGAGAGATACCCGTCGACGCGCCGGTACTGCTGCTGTTTCTGTTCGTCCCAACCCCAGTGCGTTTGTCCGATGGCGCGGAACGCCGGGTGCGTGACGACCCAGACGAACAGCCCACCGGGTTTGAGCAGGTTCGACACGCCGCGCATCACCGGCTCGAGCGGCTCGATGTTCGAGAGCGCCATGACGCAGGTGACGGCGTCGAGGGTTTGCGGTTCGAGGCCCCACGCGGTGGCGAGCGATTCGAGCCGGGTCGCGTCGCCGACCTCGAAACGCAGGCGCGCGTGCGCCTCCGGGCCGCCGGGCATCGTTGCGGTCCGCTTGCGGGCCGCGTCGATCAGTCCCGCCGAAGCATCGACGCCCACCACCCGCACGCCGATCGAGGCCAGTTGCCGGCACAGGATCCCCTGCCCGCACGCGACGTCGAGCACGCGCATCTCCGGGCGCGGCTGCAAGAGGCGCAGCGTGCCGGGCAGGATCGTCCGCGCGTAGTGGTCGTTGCCGGTGCGCCCTTCGCCCAGCCGACCACCCCCGCCCTCTCCCTCCAGGAGTGAGTCGTACCACCCCGAGACGGACTCCCACGACGTGTCGGTGTGGGCGATCGCCGGTCCGGCTTTCGGCGCGCCCGCGGCGCTTTTCGGCGCCGTTTCCGGCCCCTTCGGCGGCGGCGACAGAGGTTCCAGCTGCTCGCGCCGCGTGCCCACGGCGCGGTAGAACGGCTGCGCCGCGGGCGAGACAAAGTGCAGCGATCGGCCGCTGGCCGGATGCGTGAAGCCCAGTTCCTGCGCGTGCAGGCCCAGGCGTCCGATCGGATCGCTCTTGGCGCCGAAGCGGCGGTCGCCCGCGAGGGGATGGCCCGTGCGGCTCAGGTGCACGCGGATCTGGTTCTTCCGCCCGGTTTCCAGGCGCACTTCCAGCAACGAATACCCGTGCCCGGCCGCGATGACGCGGTAGTGCGTCACCGCCTGTTTCTCGGAGGGCTCGTCCGCTTCCTCGCGTGCAGCGTGCCCGCGCCTGGGGCGCGGCCCGTCGTTCTCGATCGGCAGACTGATCGTGCCCTCGTGCCCCACCGGTCCGACGGCTCCCTCCGCCAGCGCGACATAGCGTCGGTGCACGCGCTTGGCTTTGAGGTCCTCCTTCAGCCACGACAACGCACGCTCGGTCTTCGCGAACACGACCAGACCGGAGGCTTCCTTGTCCAGGCGGTGCACAACAAACGCCCGCGGGCCCGAGCGGCGCTCGGAGCGCTCCCGGGCCGGTCCTCCGGCGCGACCGCCCGACTCACGCACGTAGCGCTTGACCAGATCAAACAGCGTGCGCCCTGTGCGCCCCTCGCTGGCGTGCATGCTCCCCGCCGCGCCGGCGACGGTCGGATCGGCCGTGACCAGCCCCGTCGGCTTGTCGAGCACGAGCAGGTCGTCGTCCTCGAAGACGATGCGCACGCCGCGAGCCAGGTATCGCTCCTCCCGCGTGCCGCTCTCGGCCCGGGTCGGATCTCCGTGCGGGCGCGGAGCGCGGGGTGGGTGCGAGGAGGGATGGGGTCGGGGCTTTCGCGCCATGCCGCATTGTTGGTGAGCGGCCGGCGGCACGGGGGGCGGCCCGGGCCGCGATTGGGCGGCCCAGCGCCGCACGATGCCGTCCGGCGCTGGCGCGACGCCTGAACACGACGGGGTTCATTCGCCGGCGAGCACGCGCAGCAGGAACTGCGCGAAAGCTTCTTTGCTCACGAGC
>CALMQD010000227.1 GCA_937871415.1 uncultured Phycisphaerales bacterium
CGCACCGCGCGCACCCACGTGAGCAACATCCTGGGCAAGCTCGGCCTGGCGTCGCGCACCCAGGCGGCGCTCTGGGCGGTGGACCACAAGCTGGCCGGTCCGCGCCCCTGACGCCGCGCCGGGCCCGGCCCGGCCCGAACTCATCGCGGCCCGCCTGCGCCCGGCGCTGGATGAACTGGGCGAACTCACCGGGCGCTCGGGGCTCTCGCCCGACGACGTCATCGGGCGCATCTTCGCGACCTTCTGCATCGGTAAGTAGCCCGTCCCGGCCCCGCGCCGAGCCTCGCTACCCTTCGGGCACCATGACCGCACACACGACCAGCCCCGCGCCCCACGGCGCCCGTCCCGGCACGAACTCGCACCAGGGCGCGGCCCCCGGCGGCGACGGGCGCGCCACCGACGCCGTGCTCGGCCTGCTCGACCGCCACGACCCGGCCATCGCCAACCTCATCCGTCAGGAGGCGTCGCGCCAGGAGCACACGCTCGAGCTCATCGCCAGCGAGAACCACGTCTCCCCCGCCGTCATGCACGCCATGGGCACGTGCCTCACGAACAAGTACGCCGAGGGATACCCCGGCGCCAGGTACTACGGCGGGTGCGAGTTCCACGACCAGATCGAGTCCATCGCCATCGAGCGCGCCTGCCGCCTCTTCGGCTGCCGCTTCGCCAACGTGCAGCCCCACAGCGGCGCGCAGGCCAACACCGCCGCGTTCCTGGCCACGATGAAGCCCGGCGACACGTTCGCGTCGCTGGTGCTCAAGGACGGCGGGCACCTCTCGCACGGCATGAGCCTGAACTTCTCGGGCATCTACCACAAGCCGGTCCACTACCCGCTCCACTACGAGCCCTCGCACCCCGACTTCGAACGCATCGACTACGACGCCGCGATGCGCGTCTGCCTGGAGCACAAGCCGAAGGTGGTCATGTGCGGCTACTCGGCCTACCCGCGCGTCATCGATTTCAAGAAGTTCCGCGAGATCGCCGACGCGTGCGGCGCCCTGCTCATCGCCGACATCGCGCACATCGCGGGCCTGGTCGCCGCCGGCGTGCACCCCTCGCCCTTCCCCCACGCCCACGTGGTCACGACGACGACGCACAAGACGCTGCGCGGGCCGCGCGGCGGGCTCATCCTCACCGACGACGAGGACCTCGCCAAGAAGATCAACAAGGCGGTCTTCCCGGGCGTGCAGGGCGGACCGCTCATGCACGTCATCGCCTCCAAGGCCGTCGCCTTCGGCGAGGCGCTCTCGCCCGAGTTCAAGGCCTACGCCCGGAATATCGTCGACAACGCACGCGCCCTGGCGCAGGCGCTCATCCAGCGGAACTACCGCATCACCAGCGGCGGCACCGACAACCACCTCATGCTCGTCGACCTGCGCACCAAGAACGCCGACCTCACCGGGCAGGACGCCGAGACCTGGATGGGCCTCGCCGGAATCGTCTGCAACAAGAACGGAATCCCCAACGACCCGCGCCCGCCCAAGTTCACCAGCGGCGTGCGCCTCGGCACCGCCGCCATCACCACCCGCGGCCTGCGCACCGAGCACATGCCCGCCATCGCCGCGTGGATCGACCGCGTGCTCAGCGCCAAGGGCGACGCGCCGACCTGCGCCGCCGTCCAGGGCGAAGTGCGGGCGCTGTGCGAGAAGTTCCCGCTCCCGCACTGATCGGGGCCGGGCGGTTCAGTCGTCGTCGCGATCGCGCCGCTCCGCTCCGCCGCCGGTGGGGAGGCCCTCGCTCACCGCCGGGGGCGGCAGGGCCACGATCGGCGCACGCACCCCCACGCCGTGCACCAGTTGCCCGCCCAGGTGCCCGACGTTGGCGAGCATGAGATAGCCCGCGCCCGTCGCGGCGAGCAGCAGCAGGTTGGCGCCGATCCATGCGCCGCGCGGGCGGCGCGTGCCGTCGGGCCTGTTGCCCGTGAGGCGACCGCCGACGAAGAACACGATCATCGCCAGCACGCTGACCCCGAAGAAGACGTTGCGCACGAGTTCGGCGCCCTCCTCGTGCTGATCGAGGATCGCGCCCGCGCCCGGAACGCCGTCGGCGAACTTTTCCGTCGCCTCGCCGCTGGAGACCGCCAGCACCAGCCCGATGGTCCCCGCCAGGATCACGACCATCGCCGCCAGGCTCAGCCCGCGCGCCCAGCGACCCCCCAGCATCGCCAGGATCACCAGCAGCGGCGCGATCGCCAGGATGCCCAGCGGCATGTGGACCAGCAACGGGTGCATCCCTTCCCACGCGGGCAGCGGCGGCAGGCGGAACATGACGATCTCCTTACTTTGGGCGTGCGCTCCCGAACGGGGGCGCGGCGGCACGGACCGACTTCATCATCGCCGCCCCGGGCTTATTCGGCAAACCGCCGGTTCGATGTCGCCCGGACGCGGACCGCCACAGGCTACCGCCGGGCCCGGGCGTCGGTTATCCTCACGTCACTATGGCCGAATCCCACCCTGTCGTCGGAATCATCATGGGGTCTACCAGCGATTGGGAGACGATGCAGCACGCCGAGGCGATCCTGAAGGAACTCGGCGTCGCGTGCGAGTCCAAGATCGTCTCGGCCCACCGCACGCCGGACCTCCTCTTCGAGTACGCCTCGTCGGCCCAGGGACGCGGGCTCAAGGTCATCATCGCCGGCGCCGGGGGCGCGGCCCACCTGCCGGGCATGTGCGCCGCCAAGACCATGCTCCCCGTGCTGGGCGTTCCCGTCGAGAGCAAGGCGCTGCACGGGATGGACTCGCTCCTCTCCATCGCGCAGATGCCCGCCGGAGTCCCCGTCGGCACCCTGGCGATCGGCAAGGCGGGCGCGGTCAACGCGGCCCTGCTCGCCGCGGCCATCGTCGCCCTCCACCACGAGCCGACGCGCAAGGCCCTCACGCTCTTCCGCAACAAGCAGACGCAGAACGTGCTCAACCACCCCGACCCGCACCGCGAGACCGGCTCGCCCACCCTCGGAGCCGGCGCTTGACCACCGTCCGCGCCCAGGACTTCCTCCGCTCGGGCGTCAGCGCCCGCGTGGGCGTCCTCGGCGGGGGTCAGCTCGGGCGCATGCTCGCGCTCGCGGGCATCCCGCTGGGCATCCGGTTCCGGTTCCTCGACCCCGATCCCGACTCTCCCGCGAAGGACGCGGGCGAACTCATCGTCGCGCCCTACACGGACGAGGATGCGCTCCGGCGCTTCGCCCAGGACCTCGACGCGATCACCTACGAGTTCGAGAACGTCCCCGCGAGCGTCGCCGCGTACCTCGCGTCGCACTGCCCGGTCGTCTTCCCGCCGGCCCGGGCGCTGGAAGTCTGCCAGGACAGGCTGCTGGAAAAACAACTGTTCAAGAAGGTCGGGCTCGACACGCCGCCGTTCGCGGCGGTCAACTCGGCCTCCGAACTGCGCGAGTCGATCGCGTCGACGATCGGCACGCCCTGCGTGCTCAAGACGCGCCGCATGGGCTACGACGGGAAGGGCCAGGCGGTCATCCGCGACCTCGCCCAGGCCGAGGAGGCCTTCGCGCGGGTCGGGGGCTCGGCGCCGTCGCCGTCGCTCATCGTCGAGTCGTTCGTGCCGTTCCTGCGGGAACTCTCGCTCATCTGCGTGCGCGGCGCCCCGGGCTCGCCCGAGCCGCGGACGAGGTTCTACCCGCTGGTGGAGAACCACCACGCCGGGGGCGTGCTGCGCCGATCGATCGCGCCCGCGACGGGCGTGCCCGCGTCGCTCCAGTCGCGGGCCGAGCGCCTGGCCCAGCGCCTGCTCGACGAGATGGACTACGTCGGCGTGCTGACGATCGAACTCTTCGAGACCGAGGACAAGGACGAGGGGGGGCTGGCGACGCTGCTGGGCAACGAGATGGCGCCGCGCGTGCACAACTCCGGCCACTGGACCATCGAGGGGAGCGCGACGAGCCAGTTCGAGAACCACCTGCGCGCCGTGCTGGGCTGGCCGACGGGCTCGACGCTCATGCGCGAGGGCCTGCCCCACGCCGCGATGCTCAACCTGCTCCGCGCGCCGCTGCCCCACCCGGCCGACGGCGGCGAGCCGCCCGTGTGGATGCACACGCACCTGTACGCCAAGGGGCACAGAGACCCGGCGCAGGAGCGCAAGGTCGGTCACGTGACCATCGTGTCGCCGTCGGCCAGCGCGCTGGGCGCGCGTCTCGATCACGCGCGCAAGAGTCTGGGCCTGAACGACTGAGCGCCGGCCGTCACGCCACGCTCGCGGGGTCCTGCCCGTTCTCGATCGCGGCGATCTTCCGCACGCGCCGCTCGTGACGCCCGCCCTGGAAGTTCGTCGACAGGAAGACGTCGACGATCTTCTCGATCAGGCGCTGCCCCAGCAGGTCCGCCGACATGCACAGCACGTTCGCGTCGTTGTGCGAGCGCGCCATCTCCGCCGTGAGTTCGTCGTGCACCAGCGCCGCGCGCACGCCCTTGACCTTGTTCGCGGCGATGCACATGCCGATGCCCGACCCGCAGACCAGGATGCCCAGGTCGGCCTGCTTGTTCGACACCGCCTTGCCGACCAGGCACGCCGGCTCGGGGTAGTCGCACATCTCGCCCGTCATGTTGCCGTAGACCGTCACGTCGTGCCCCTGGCCCTTGAGACGGTCCGCGAGTTGACGGGTGGCGGTGACGCCGCGATGGTCGGCGGAGAGGGCCAGTTTCATTGGGCAATCTCCCGGAGGCGCAGCCGGACCAGTTCGGTGATCCGGCGGGCCGTCTGACTGTACACGTCCTGCGACGCCCCGATGGGATCGGGGATGTCGCGTCCCGACGGGTCGAGCGTCTGGGCCTTGTCCGAGGCGGTTGGGTCCAGTTCCAGCACCGCCCCCAGGTGCGAGCGGGACATCGTGTAGATCACATCCGCCTCGGCGATCAGCCGGCGCGACAGGCCGCGCGGCTGGTGCCGACCGGGGTCCACGCCCAGTTCGCGGAGCGCGGCCTGCGACTCGCGCGTCATGCCGCTTGCGCCGGCTCCCCCGCCCGCGCCCGGGCGCGACGCGTCCTCCGGGAAGGCCATCGTCTCCTCGCGCGAAGCCGCCGCGGTCCCCGCCGACGCGACCAGGATCCGCACGTCACCGGGCGCGTCGGTCCCCTCGCCGGCGCCGGCGCGCGCAACCGCGTGGCGCGCGATCGCCTCCGCCATCGGGCTGCGGCAGGTGTTGCCGGTGCAGACAAAGAGCACGCGCAGACTCAGCAT
This sequence comes from uncultured Phycisphaerales bacterium, assembly GCA_937871415.1. Classification (GTDB taxonomy): domain Bacteria; phylum Planctomycetota; class Phycisphaerae; order Phycisphaerales; family UBA1924; genus JAHBK01. The sequence continues at coordinate 5,188 of CALMQD010000227.1, forward strand.
CTTGCGGATGAACCGCTCCTCGTACGCCCCCGGCTGAACTACGCGGAACGCGCCGTGGGTGTTCACGGTCGCGCCCGGCGCGCTCCGCGCGGGCAGTTCGACCAGCGTCGGAGTGCGCGAGAGTTCCGACTCGCCCCCGTCGAGCACGGCGTTATCGGCGGTCGCGAGCCCCAGACGATCCGCGGCCCGGCGCGCGGCGCGGACGTTCGTGCACGCTCGCTGCCCCTGCTCGCGCGGGAACAACGCCCACACCGCTGCGCGCCCGAGCGCTCCCAGCAGCCCCGACAGGTGCGCGTGGTCCATCACGCAGAGCCCCACCGGCGCACCACCCGCGCCGCCGCGCTCGGCCATGACCAGGCTCAGCGGCGGGCGCTTCAGCGCGCTGGCGAGCCCGGGGAACACGAAGACCGCCGGGCCCGGCCACAGGCGTTCCATGAGCAATCGCTGCCCGGGCGAGAGGCGCACCTCGCCCGACGCCGCCCGGAGGGCGTCGCTCGCGGCTTCTGCGTCGCTGGCCAGGGCGCAGACCAAGCCCTCGCCGCCGTCGGCCGCTCCCAACGCGTGGCGGACCACCGCCAGGTCGGGTTCCGGCGTCACCAGCGCGTATCCGGCCCCCGTGGGCGTCACCGCCCAGACCGGCGAATCGCTCGGCGCGCTTTTCTCGCGCAGGGCGGCGGCGGCGGACACGTATGGATCGTTCGGAGCGATAGGCGAGTATCGAGGCGTCGCGGGAAAGAGGCAAATCCCCGGCCCCATCTCCCGGCTCGGGATGTCCGGGTCGCGGTTCCGTCCCGGCGCTGACCGACGCTCGGTTGGCGCTCGAATCGGACCCGCGGAGCGGTGTTGGGGTGACCGCGGGTGATGAACGACGCGGAAGAAGTCGGGCGAAGATCGGTGTGAATCGCGAAAAGGATGTGCGTTTCCGCGCGGACGACCGTACACTCACCGGACAGACGCCGCGAGGGCCCGGGGCGGCGAGCCGCCAAGGATGAACCTTGCCGGATCAAGGATTGCCGCCGCCGCGAATAGGCTGGGACGGGCGAGCACCAACGGGTACGAGCGCCGCCGCGCGGCGCAAGGGCGGGCACTGCGCCAGGAGTCGAGCATGACGAAGCACCGGAACAGCCCCGAAGTCGTGAGCAGCCCGCGCCGGCGCGGCTTCTCGCTCATCGAGATGATGGTGGTGCTGGGCATCCTCGCCGTGGTGCTGGGGATCGTGATCCCGGCGGTGAACGCGGCGCGCACCAGCGCCCGCAAGGCCGCGACGCAGCAGACCATGTCCAGCCTGTCGCAGGCGACCAACCAGTTCATCCTCGACGAGCGCCGCACGCCGGGTTACTTCTCGATGCGTGAACTGGCGTCGAGCGAGAACGCCAACCGCGGGTTCACCGCGATGGACAACCTGCTCCTTGATCTGGCCGGCGCGATCACGACGCAAGCGCCGGTGAACGGCAACGGCCAGCCGTGCGACATCGCCAACGGCCCGAAGGTCGTCGCGATCGGACCGACGGTCGCCAACCGCGTGAACGTCGACCTCGCCACCTACGGCTCGACCAAGCAGAAGGCAGGCGTGCAGACCAAGGGCTACCTGCAGGTCGACACCCGGAACTTCAAACGCCAGTGCACCCCCTCGGCCCGCGCCGGCGCCGTGAACGATCACCTGGCGCTCCCGATGATCGTCGACGCCTTCGGCGACCCGATCCTGGCGTGGGTCCAGGACGAGGTGCTCGCCCCCAACTCCGCTTTCGCGAGCGACAACTACACGATGCGGGCCCGCTTCTACTGGACCACCAACAAGGCCTTCCTGCAGGCGACCTCGCTGGGCGAGACCAAGGAAGACCAGACCAACGCCACGAGCGGGTCGCTCCTGAACCTGAACAACGCCGCGGCCTTCCAGTCGATGGAGGCGCTGCTGGGCAGCCCGGCCTCGCCGAACCCGACGAACCCGGCCAAGGCCGCCGACGCGCGCGGCAAACTGATCTTCCACTCCGCCGGGCACGACGGCATCTACGTCGGTCGCAAGGAGCGCGGCGGCAAGTCGGCCCCGCCCAGCGGCCTGCCCTACCAGCAGGGGCGCGATTACACCAGCGACGGGTCGTTCGACGACCTGTTCCAGACGGTGCAGTAATCCCCGGCGCGAGCGGGCCCGAGGTTGGACTTCACAGGCCGGGGCCTTCGGGCTCCGGCCGTTTTCTTGGTGCGGTCCCTGGAGCCCTTCGCCGCGCGGCTCTTTGCGCCATCCGCACACGCCGCGCCGGCCCCGGCGTGGTGATACGCTCCGGCACTTCACCCACGGAGGCGCGAACGTGCTCAAGAGTCTTCCCGCACTGTGCCGGGCGCTGGCCCAGCGACGGGCGCTGCCCTGCGCCCTGGCCGCCCTCGCCGGGTTATCCGCGACGGCGCAGGCGTGGGACGCGCGCGGGCATCGCACGATCACGTTCCTCGCGCTCGACGGCTTCGCGCAGATCGCGCCGGACCGTCCGGCGTTCCTGGGCGAAGACACGAGCCGCGAGATGGCGGCGTACCAGTCGGGCGAGCCCGACCGGTACCGCGCGATCCGCTTCGGCACGCTCAAGCACGAGAACGACCCGGACCACTACATCGACGTCGAGGACCTGGAGAAGTTCGGGCTGACGCTCGACACGCTCCCGGCGCTGCGTTACGAGTACCTGCGCGACATGGCGGTCGCGCGCCACGAACACCCGGAGATGGGCCAGAGCCCCGACCTGCCCCCCTACAACCCGCGCACCGACACCGCCAGGACGCAGGAGTTCCCCGGCTACGCGCTCCACGCGATCATGGAGCACCACGCCAAACTCACCAGTTCGTTCAAGACGCTGCGCACGCTCGAGGCCGTCGCCCAGCGCGAACAGGGCGCCAAGCCCGACGCGTCACTCGCGGCGCGGCGCGCGGCCCAGATCGCCATGGCCAGGAGCAACGTCCTCGCCGAGATGGGGCTGCTCTCGCACTTCGTCGGCGACATCGCGCAGCCCCTGCACACGACGCGCTGCTTCAACGGCTGGGTCGGCGCCAACCCGCACGGCTACACGACCGACAAGGGCTTCCACGCGTTCATCGACGGGCGCGTGCTCGAACTGCACAACCTGAGTTACGCGACAATCAGGGACGCCGAGAAGTTCGAGCAGCGCGTCGACGCCACGAACGCCTGGCCGAGCGTCATCGAGTACGCGCGCAAGAGCCACGCCCGCGTCGAGCCGCTGTACGTGCTGGAGAAATCCGGCGACCTCAAGTCCGAGCCCGGCAAGGCGTTCATCCGTGATTGCCTGCTCGACGGCGGCTCGATGCTCGCCGCTTTGTACGCCGGCGCGTGGCAGGCGTCGACGATCGACGACCGCGAGGTCGAGAACTACCTGAAGTACGACGGCACGCTCGGCGAGCCCGGCTCCGCGTCGTTCGGCGCGTCCGGCAGTGTTCCGGCCGCGACCGCGCCGAACCACGGGCCTGATTCGAGCAAGTAGTCACGCTTACCGCGACGGCGCGAACTCCACGCCCCGCAGTTCGCCCAAACGGTCGCGCACCGCGTCCAAAATCCGCTCCTCGCGCTCCTGGTCGCCGAACGGGCCGACGCGGCAGAAGACCGTGATGTCGATGTTCTCGCCGCGGTCCTGGGAACCCGCGCCCTCCGCCGGTGCAGTCCGTGTGAACCGCAGCACGCCGTCCTGGTCGAGCACGGTGCGCAGCGCGTAGGCAACCACGGTCGGCGAGTTCTCGGTGCGTCGCAGGATCGCGCACTCGGCACGTTCGAGCCCGACCACCGCCGCGGCTTCGACGTCGTTCCAATCACCCCGCACGGTGCGCGAGAGTCCCTCGGACCGCACGAGCGGTCGCTCTTGGGAAGAGCCCGACGACGACGCGCACCCGCACAAACTCCCGGCAACAAACGCGCCCACCAGCGCCCCCAAGAGCGGCCAATTCGCGGCGACGACGATCGAGGCCGCGGCACGGGCTTCAGAGTTGGAGAACTCTCGACGCACGCCGGAGGGTAGATCGCCCCGCCTCACCCGGTCGGCCCGGCCTCGACTACGCTGCGCCGATGATCAAACTCCTCCACGTGGGCCTCGGGCCGCTGGGCAAGATGATCGTGCTCGATGCGCACCGGCGCGGCGTCGCCCAGGTCGTCGCGTGCGTCGACATCGACCCCGCGCTCGCGGGCATGCGCCTGCTCGACGCGCTCCCCGAACTCGTGGACACGCCCAGCGGGCAGGCCCCGATCCTCGCCTCACTCGACGCGGTGAGCGACTGGAAGGCCTTCGACGCGGCGGTCGTGTCCACCTCGTCCGACCTGGCGCGGTGCGCGCCGACGCTGCGGGCGATCCTGGGCAAGGGCCTGCCCATCGTCTCGACGTGCGAGGAACTGCTCTTCCCCTGGCTGCGTCACGCGGCGCTCGCCGCCGAACTCGACGCGCTCGCGAAGCAGCACGGCACGGGGCTGGTGGGCACGGGCGTCAACCCCGGCTTCATGATGGACGCGTTGCCGGTGGCGCTCTCGGCCGTCTGCCGCAACGTGCGGAAGGTGCACGTGTGGCGCATCCAGGACGCGACGCCGCGCCGGATTCCCTTTCAGAAGAAGATCGGCGCAGGGCTCGACGACGCGGGCTTCAAGGCCCGCATCGCCGACGGCTCGCTGCGCCACGTGGGGCTGGGCGAGAGCCTGCACTTCATCGCGCACTGCCTGGGCTTCGAGGTCGCGCGATGGGAAGAGACCATCGAACCGGTGAAGGCGACGCGCGCGCTCGAGAGCGCGATCGGGCCGATCCCCGTCGGGCGCGCCAGCGGCGTGCGCCAGGTGGCGCGAGGCTGGGACAAGTCGGGGGCCGAGGTGGTGACGCTCGAGTTCCAGGCCGCGATCGGCCAGACCGACCCCATGCCGCACGACCGCGTGCGCATCGAGGCCGAGCCGGTGATCGACTCGCGGATCGAGGGGGGCGTGCACGGCGACGTGGCGACGACGGCGATCACGCTCAACGCCGTGCGCGCGCTGCTCGACACGGCGCGGGCCCGCCCGGGCCTGCACACGATGGCGACGATGCCGATGACGTACGCCCTGCGCGGCGGCTGACCAACGGGCGTGCCGCACGAGTCACTTCCTTACATGCCTCACGGGCGACACGCGTTCAACGAAGAGCACGGCAACCAAGATCGAGACGACGAAGAACAGCGCTCCGAACGGCAGCATGAATAGCGGCGCCGGAACCAATGACCATTCGGGGCTGAACGTCTCGTTTACGCCGACTGTTCCCACGCACAGCGCTCCAACTCCCAGTGTCAACGCCGCGGCGTTTGCGATCGCCATGAACCACCATCGCTTCGGCGGCAACGCATCCCAAGCGAATCCAAGAGCCAGCAACTGGTACAACAGCGCGGGAAGCCACGCGAAGATCAGCGCCACCAGCGCGAGACTGAAGTCTCTCGTGATGACGGCTAACGCCGCGGCGGTCAGGACGAACTCGCCGAGCGTCAGCAGTCCGAGTGGCCTCCAGGGCGGACTGCCGGGCCGGGCGCGGAATGCGGCCCGGCGCCCGCACTCGGGGCATCGCGAGCCGTCGGGCAATCCCGTGAGCGAGTAGCCACAGACGCAGACGAGTTCGCCGTCGCGAAAAACCCTGCGCTCACGTGCACGGAAGCGCCCCACGATCAGGAAACCGCCCGGCACACAGAGCAGTCCCACGACCCAGAGCAGAACGAACAGGCTGGGCATGGCGCATCCTCACCTGTGACACGCCCCGCCCGTCATTCCTGGACGTTCGCCGCGCGCGCCGGGTTCACTGCCCGACAAAGTCCGCGAGCAATCGCACGCCCCAGCCGTTGCTGCCCTTGCTGAAGCAGCCGTAGTCGCTCTCGTGCATGTGGACGCCGGCGATGTCGAGGTGGGCCCAGGGCACGCCGCTCTTGACGAAGAAGGAGAGGAACGCCGCGCCCTGGATGGGATGGGCCTTGCGGTTGGGGTTCGAGTTGAGGATGTCGGCGATGGGCGACTTCATCATGTCGCGGTACTCGGGGTCCATGGGCAGGCGCCACCAGCGCTCGCCGCTGGTCTCCATCGCCTGCGCGAGGCGGTCGCGCAGGGCGTCGTCCTCGCAGAACATGCCGGCGAAGGTCGAGCCCAGCGCGGTGACCACACCGCCGGTGAGCGTCGCCAGGTCGATGACGCACGCGGGGTTGTCCTTCTCGCAGGTGTAGATGAGCGCATCGGCCAGCACCAGCCGCCCCTCGGCGTCGGTGTTGGTGACCTCGACCGTCACGCCGTTGCGATACGTGATCACGTCGTCGGGGCGGTAGGCCTCGTCGGAGACCGAGTTCTCGGCGGCGGCCAGGTACGCCACGACGCGTTTGTTCGGCTGCACGACCGTCGCGATGGCGTGCATCGCGCCGAGCACAACGCACCCGCCGTCCTTGTCGCGCTTCATGCCGACCATGCCGTTACTGATCTTCAGCGACAGGCCGCCGGTGTCGTAGGTCATCGTCTTGCCGACCAGGACGATGGGCTTGCTCGCGGCCTTGCCGCGCGGCGTCCATTCGAGCCGGATCAGGCACGGCTTGTTCTCGCTGGCCTTGCCGACGTTGACGAGCCCGGTGAGTTTCTCGCGCTCCAGCGCCGCGCCCTCGATGACGGTGCACTTGAGCCCCACCTGGCGCGCCATCTTGCGGGCCATGTCGGCGATATAGGCCGGGGTGGCGACGTTCGGCGGCGTCTCGGAAAGGTCGCGCGCCAGGTTCGCGCTCTGCGCCAGGCCCAGGCCCGTCTCCAGGCCGCGTTCAAAGTCGGCCCCCCCACTTCCGCCTGCCCCCGCCGACACGCTCAGGCTCGTGCGCTCTTTCTTGGGCGTGGCCGAGCCGCGGAAGCGCGTGCCCAGGAAGTTCCAGGCGATGAGGCCCAAGCCCTCGCCGATGCAGCGTCCGGCCATCTCGACGTCGAGCCCCTTCACCTCGCCCAGCGCGTGGTGCAGGTGCAGCGCGATGCGCGAGTCCTTGGTGGCGGCGAGCCGGCGCCCGATCGCGCCCGCGAGCGAACGCAACTGGCCGACCTTGAGCGCCCCCTCGCCCGAGGCCTTGCCCAGGCCGACGATGATGACGCGCGGCGCCGAGCCCGCGACGACCTTGGCCGGGAACGCCTCGGTGATCTTGCCGAACTCGCCCGAGCCGTCCTTGCGCGCCAGGGCCGCGGCGATCGCGCCGTCCTTGTCCAGCGCCCGCGTGTGCGGATCCAACTTCTTGTCCGCGAAGACACCGACGACGATCGCGTCGGGTTTGGCGTTCTGCCTGGACGAAACAACGCGGACGCTCTGGAACATGGTCACTCCGGGGGCTGGAAGTCGTTGATCGGGCTGGGCCGCACGCGGGCTGCGGGGAAGCGGGCGCCGCGGGGCGGGAGAACGGACACAAAGTCGGCGAACGCCGAGCGGCGCTCGCAGCGGTCGAGTTTAGCGTTCAGGAAGCCCCGGGGTTTCACGAGGCGTCATCCGCCGCGGCTACGCTGCGCCATGGCGACCTCGCCCCCCCTTCCCCCTGCCTCCCCCAATCCTCCCGTTCCCCCCGTCCCCCCCGTTCCTCCGGCGCTGCCGGCGCACACGCCCGGCGCGCTCCAGCGCAGGACGCTCTCGCGCGTCGTCACCCTCGAAGGCGTCACGCTCTTTACCGGCGTTCGGGCGATCCTCGACATCGCCCCGGTTCCCCAGCACCTGCTCACGCGACAGCCGCGCTCGGAAGAGCCGATCGCGGGCCTGAGCGGTGCGAACAAGTCGGTGCGCGGCGGGATCTTCTTCGAAGCACGACCCAACGACCGCTCGCCCTCGTGCCCCGCGTTCTTCGCCGACATCCGGCACATCGCCACCGAAGCCCGGCGCACGGTGCTTTCGTCGGTCGGCGTGCCCCTGAGCCCGCCCCTGGCGGGCTCGGCGGCGGGAACGCCCCCGGCGCGCCCGTCGGCGCAGGCGTTCGTCACGCCGCCCGCCGGCACGCAGAGCGCAACGCCGGCGAGCGTGCAGACCGTTGAGCACGTGCTCTCGGCGCTCATGGGACTGGGCGTGACCGATGCGCTGATCACGCTCACGGGCCCCGAAGTGCCGGTGCTCGACGGCTCGTCGATCGATTTCGTTCGAGCGATCGACCGGGCCGGGCTGGTGACGCTCTCGCCCCCGGCGCCGGCGTCGCCGACGTCCACACCCGCCGACCTCTCGGGTGGTTCGACGGACCGCACGAGCCCCATCATCATCCGCGAACGGCTGGAAATCGCCGACGACAAGGACCCGTCGGTGCGGATCGTCGCCGAGCCCCTGAGCGCCGACGAACAGGCCCGCGGCGTGGGCCTCGTGCTGCGCTACGAACTCGATTATCGCCTTGAGACCACCGGCCTGAACATGCGCCAGGCCTTCGAATGGGCGGTGCCGAGCGACCCGGCGAAGGCCGCCGCGGAGTACCGCGAACTCGTCGCCCCGGCGCGGACCTTCTGCACGCTGGCCGAGGCGCAGGCGATGCGCGCGAAGGGGATGTTCACGCACCTCACGGCTCGCGAGATGCTCGTGCTGCGCCAGGACACGATGGCCTCGGGGGAGGGGGGGGGCGGCGTGGAGGCGAGCGACAACGAC
>CALMQD010000228.1 GCA_937871415.1 uncultured Phycisphaerales bacterium
GGGATCGAGCGCGCCGCGGCGCTCGCGGTGATGAAGTGGGCGAGCCAGCATCGACGCGGACACCCGCCAACTCAAGGTGGACAGGCCGTCGAGGGCGCAATTATTGCTCACCGGCCCCCCGCCGCCCCGACAGGCCTTCCAAGCGGGAAAACCCCTTCGCCGACCCGTGGGGCTCCCGGCCCGGTTTCCGGACGGGCTCATGCGCCGTCGCCGGGTTCGGTCGCCGGCGCAGCGTCCGATCGCTGCCCCGCCGTCATGCGTTTGAGCGCTCCCTGGGCGATGACGCCGATCACGCCCAGCACGATCGCCGTGAGCACGAAGCCCGCGATGATCACGAAGACGGGCGGCTTCTCGCGCCCGGTCCATTCCTGCAACTGAGAACCGAAGTAGACCGCGACGAAGGTGCGCGGCGCCATGCCCAGCATCGTGGCGCCGACGAACGTGGCCGGCGGGATGCGGAGCCCCGCCAGCACGAGGTTGGTGATCGCGAAGGGCGAGTTGGGCGGCAGGCGCACGAGTGTCACCATGCCGAAGGTCCGCAGCGCCGAACGGTGCACGAGCGCATCGGCGATGGCCTTGGCCTTGGGCGACTCGGCGATGACATCCTCGACGCGCCGGCGCGTCACGAACCGCGCGACGCCGTACCCGAGGATCGATGCGCCCGTGAATCCCGAGATGGCGGCGACGAACCCCCACACCGGCCCGAAGGCGAACCCCGCGAGGATCGCCTGCGCGTACGTCGGCAAGAGGCCCAGGCCCGCCAGGACGATGAAGCCCGCGATGAAGACCACCAGCCCTTCCGCGTCGCCGTGCGACTTGAGCCACGCCGAGATGGTCCGCCCGTAGCCCAAAAGCAGGAAACCGAAGAGCGCGGGGAGCGACGCCCAGAGCACGCCCAGCACGCCCGCCGGGCCGAGTCGCTGCACGACGTGCCAGAAGCGCGGCGCCGCGGGACCGGGTGCGGGGGGCGTCGGTTGTTCGGGGTTGGTCACGAATGCAGGGTAGAGGGACGCGGGCGCTGGCATCGCGCACGCGCCGCGGAAACTCCGGCGATTCCGCCGCCCGGCGGCCCCGGCGGCGGTACGATCCTTCCGACGACGGGGGGCCGGCGGGCCGGGGGACCGGAGGCAGTTTCATGGCAACCAGCAACGGCGGGTGGAAGCGGGTCGCGGGGATCGCAGGGTGTTGCGCGGCGTTGGCGGCGGCGATCGTCGGCTCGGGCGTCATCGGCGCCCGGTCGGCCCGGGCCGGTTTCGCCCCGTCCAACCAGGCGCCGATCGTCGCGATCGTCGATCTGGAAACGGTCATCAACAGCCTCGACGAGCAGAAGTCCAAGCAGCGCGAGCTCGAGGACAACGCCAAGGCCGAGGAGGCCCGGCTCAAGAGCTTCGCCGAGCAGGTCGAAGGCGAGAAGAAGGCGCTCGACGGCCTCACCGGCGACGCCCGCGCGACCGCCGAGCGCAAGTTCCGCGACGACCTCTTCAAGCTCGAGTTCGAGCGCCAGTTGGCCACGCGCAACCTGAACATCCGCGGCGGGGAGATGCTCCGCGACCTGTACATGAAGGTCGACGCCGCGGCCGAGAACCTCGCGAAGAAGAACGGTTACGACCTCGTGCTCGTGAGCGACGAGAAGGCCCCGATCCCGCAGGACGACCAGGCCGCCGCGCGTCGCGCCATGCTGCTCAAGCGCATGCTCTACGTCAACCCGACGCTCGACATCACGCAGGAACTCGTGCAGACGATGAACAACGAGTTCGCGATGGGCAAGCGCTGATCGCGCGGGCCGATCGGGTCTCCAGCCGGTGAAACCGCGACGCCCCGGAGCACTCCGGGGCGTTGTTTTTTCCGCACCATCGCGCTGCCGCGTGGGGTTTTCGCGGTCCGCCCGCTATCCTTGCGGCATGTCGTACACCGCGCTGGCCCGGCGATACCGATCCCGCTCGTTCGACGAGGTCGTCGGGCAGGAGCCCATCGCCCGCACCCTCAAGAACGCCATCGCCACCGGACGCGTGGCGCACGCCTACCTCTTCTGCGGGACGCGCGGCGTCGGCAAGACGTCGATGGCCCGCATCTTCGCCAAGGCTCTCAACGCTCCCGACGACCAGCCGCCGGACGTCGCCGAAGCGATCATGCGCGGACAGGACACCGACGTCATCGAGATCGACGCCGCGAGCAACACGGGCGTCGAGAACGCGCGCGAACTGATCAACAACAGCCAGTACCGCCCGCTGCGCGGGCGCAAGAAGATCTACATCATCGACGAAGTCCACATGCTCTCGAACGCGGCGTTCAACGCGCTGCTCAAGACCATGGAGGAGCCGCCCGAGCACGTGGTCTTCATCCTGTGCACGACCGAGACGCACAAGGTCCCCGCCACCATCCAGAGCCGCTGTCAGCGCTTCGAGTTCCGAAACATCCCCACGAGCGAGATCGCCGACCACCTGGCCGACGTCGTCAAGCGCGAGGGCGCTTCGGCCGACCCCGAACTCCTGCACAGCGTCGCGCGGCTGGGCAACGGCTCCATGCGCGACGCGCTGAGCCTCCTCGACCGGCTCATGGCCGGCGGCGAGAAGAAACTCACGCCCAAACTGCTCGAGGAACTCCTCGGCGTCCCCGAGCGATCGCTCGTTGATCGACTGCTCGTCGCCGTCGCCGACGCGAACCCCGGCGAGGCCCTGGGCGCGGCCGATGAACTGCTGCGGCGGGGCCTTTCGCTCGACCAGGTCCTCTCGACGCTCGCCGATCAGTTCCGCGACCTCATGGTGCTCGGCGCGTGCGGGCCGCAGACCGAACTCGTCGAGCTCTCCGGCGCATCGCGCAAGAGCGCCCTGGAGATCGTGCCGCGGTTCGACGCCGCCGCCCTCACCCACCTCATCGCGATCTGCGACGGCGTGAACAAGGCGCTCAAGAACACGGGTGCGCCGCGCGCGATCTTCGACGCGGCGATCGTGCGCCTCGCGCTCACCGCCAAGTTCGCCGACCTGGGCCTGGCCCTCGCCGGGTCGGGCGGCGGCGCGGTCGGGAGTGCGCCGGCAAAAAAATCCTGACGCCCCCGGCGACGACGCGGCCTCCCGTTCCCGCGGAGGCCCGTGCCTCGACGGGCGGCGCCGAGCGATCGGGCGTTGCGGATGCGGCGTTGCCTGCCAGAGCGCCGGCGGTCGAACTCAAGCCCGCGAATGCAACCCCTGCGCCCCCAGCGCCCCCGGCGACCTTGGCGCCCGGTGCTCGCGCTCCGTCGGCGCCGCCGCCGGTTCCCTCGGCTGCTCGGGACGGACCGGCCACGCCCGGGCCGAAACCCGGGGTGGAAGCGTCGTCGTCGGCACTGACGCCGGCGCCGTCACCCGCGCCGTCAACCGCTCCCCCGGCGCCCGGCGCGCCGCTCGACGACCCGCGTCAGCACCCGCTGGTGCAGAGCGCGCTCGAACTCTTCGGCGGGCGCATCGTGGATGTCCAGCCGCGCCGGGCGCAGTGATGTGCGCCGGGCTCGGCCGCCGCGAGCCTTCGGCGCGGGGGGTGGGGGGGGCGGAGGAAATGGGGGGAGTCGGGCGTCAATCACTTCGAAGATCGCGGCCCCTGCGCGGCCTCGACCTTGGGCGAATCGGGCTTCGGCTCCTCGGAGGTGTGCGCCTCCGGGGCGTCGATGTACACGTCCACGACCTGGCCGGGGTACAGCGTCACGCCCTTCTGATCCTCGGGCCGCAGTTCGAAGATCACCTCGACCACGCGCGTGTCGACCAGCTCGGTCGACGCGTTGGTGATCTGGCGCTTGGGCCCGGCGAGCGGCTCGATCCACAGCATCTGGAGGTCGAGTTCGCCACGCTCGCGGCTCAAGGGTCCGCGCACGCGCGCCTTGGCCATCGCGCCCGCCCGCAGCAGCGGCATGTCCTCCTCGTCCACCTGGGCGCGGACGCGCAGCGACGAGAGGTCGCCGAGCACCATCGCCGCGGTGCTCGCGCTGTTGCTCGAGCCCATGCCCCCGCCGCCGACGCTCGCGTACTCGCCGGGCTCGACGTTCCGCTTGAGCACGGTGGCGTCGATGGGCGAACGGACGTGCAGCCGTTCGATCTGCTTCTGGAGCGCCCGCACGTTGGCCTCGGCCTGGGCGAGGTTCGCCTCGGCGACGCGGACGTCCTGCGTCCACGCGCCCGCGCGGTACTTGTCCAGGTTGGCCTGCGCCTGCGCGAGCGCGGCCCGGTTGGTCTGCACCAGGAACTTCTGGCGCGAGACCTCGTCGCGTGTCGCGGCGGATTGCTCCTGCGCATCCTGCAGCGAGCGCAGACGGTCGGCCGCGTCGTCGAGGCGAGCGCGGGCCTCGTTCACCGCGGCCTCGAGCGGCGGGATGTCCTCCGGGCGGGGCCAGGCCTTCTGCCGCGCCAGTTCCGCCGCGGCCGAATCGCGCGCCGCCACGGCGCGCAGCATCTCCGCCTCCAGCGCCGTCGTGTCGAGCGAGAAGAGCGGGTCGCCCGCCTTGACCTTCTGGCCCACGGCGACGGCCACGGCTTCGACCCTGCCCGCCTCGGGCGCGGCGATCTCGACGTCACGCGAGGCGCTCTCGACGACTCCCAGCGCCACGATCCCGCGCCCGAACGGGTTGATCGACGGCGGGTAGGCCGGGGGCGGGTTCGGGGTCTTCTCCTTCGCCGTGGCGACCACCCACAGGGCAAAGAGCATTCCGGCGGCCGCGAGGATGATCGTGATGCGCTTGTACATGGGTAAGTACCGTCGGAAGGGGGCGGCGGGGCGTTCGGGCTCCGGGTGCGCTTCGTGGCGCGACAGAATCGGCTCTCCACGCTACGTGGGTCTCGGCGGCGCTGGCCGTGCGGTTGTCGACGCCCCGTGCTGGCCGGGGGCGCGCGTCGGAGCGGTCGGGGCGGGTGCCGCGGGCCCGCCGGTCTCGTCGTCGTAGTGGGGGACGATCACCGCCTCGTCCATGATGTGCTTCGACACGGTCGCCTTCAGGCGCCCGTCGTCCATCTCGATGATCTGGTCGGCGTAGTGGAAGATGCGCGAGTCGTGCGTCACGACGATCACGCAGCGGGGCTGGTTCGAGGCGTCCGTCGTGCGCGAGGCCTCGTGGATGATCTCCAGCACGTCCTGGCCGCGCTTGGCGTCGAGCGAGGCCGTCGGCTCGTCGCAGACGATCAGTCGCGGCATCGCGACCACCGCCCGGGCGATCGCGACGCGCTGCTGCTGACCGCCCGAGAGCTGGCCCGGCAGCGAGCGCGTGCGCTCGCCGAGCCCGACGCGCCGCAGCGCGTCGGCGGCTCGCTCGAGGGCGTCCTTCTCTTTCATCCCGCGGATGAGCAGCGGCACGCTCACGTTCTCCGCGATGTTGAGCGTGGGGATGAGGTTGAACTGCTGGAACACGAAGCCCACGAGCTCCTGGCGGCGGCGGGCGCGCTGGTCCGTGTTGAGCACGTTCCAGTCGACGCCGAAGACCTCGGCGCTCCCGCCGTCGGAGTCGAGCACGCCTGAGATGATCGAGACGAGCGTCGTCTTGCCGCACCCGGAAGGCCCGACGAGCATCACGAGCCTGCCCGGCGCGACGTCGAGATCGATGCCCCGCAGCGCGTGCACCGCGTTCGCGCCCGAGCCGAAGGTCTTGGTGACGGCGCGCAGACGAACCGCCAACCCGCCGGCGGCGTCCCCGTCGGCCGCGGCGTGCGTGCCGAAGGCGATCTCGTGGTCGCACGCGGTCCGGTGCGACGGGCCGGGCGCCGGGGGCGTCGCGGGCGTCGTGGGGGACGCAGCGGAGGGAGCGGGGTTGGACGGGTGGCTGGACACAGGTTCAAACAGGAGGCGGCTCGAAATGCACGGGCCTACTTGAAGACAATCGCGGGTTCGAGTTTGATGACGCGTCGCAGGGAGAGCACCGAGCCCATGAAGATGCAGATGAGGATCGCCACGAGCGAGAGCAGCAGCATCTGCCAGGGGAAATAGGGGGTCAGCTCGGCCCCGGGCCGGCGCCCGGTGAGGGCGAAGGCGCCGACGAGCCCGATGCCGATGCCAAAGCCGATGAGCCCGACCACCAGCGCCTGCAGCAGCACCATCATCACGAGCGTGCGCGAGCGCGTGCCCATCGCCTTGAGCACCGCGAAGTAGCGGAGGTTCTCGAGCGTGAACTGGTAGAAGATCGCGGTAACGACCGCGAGCCCGACGACAAACCCGAGCAGCACGGTGATCCCGAAGTTGATCCCGATGCCCGTCTCGCTCAGGATGAAGTCGATCGTCCGTCCCGCCATCTCATCGCGCGTGTACGCGCCCAGCCCGGTCTGCAGCGAGATGCGCTTGGCCAGGGCCTTGGGCTCCACGCCCTCCTGCGCCTTGGCGAGGATGAACGGGATGTTCTCGCGGCCTACCGGCGTGAAGCGGATGGCGTTGTCGTACGTCGTGTAGATGACCGCGTTGGACTCGAAACCGAGCTTGACCTGGCAGAAGCCCACGACGATCGCGCGCCGGTCGTTGCGCTTGAGCGTGTCGCCGATCTTGACCCCCGCGAGGCGCTTGCGGCTCGACTCGTCGACGAAGATCGCGTCGGGCGCGCGGAGGTCCTCGAGCCGTCCCTGGGTGACCGTCGGCGGGCGCCCGATCATCGTCGACCGGTCGATCCCGATGATCTGCGCCGTCTTGAACGAGCCGTCGGGCAGTTCCACCGGCGCCCGCGAAGAGAAGAACGGTTCGGCCCACGCCACCCCCGGCACCGCCCGCACGCGCTCCAAGTCGCGGTCCGCCAACGGGCGGTACTCCAGCACGTAACGTGTGAAGGCGTCGGTCACCCACAAGTCCGGCTGCGCGACGTTCTGCAAGGGGCCCGTGGCGCGCTTGAGCAGCCCCAGGAAGATCGACCCCTGCTGAGCGAGCAGAAGCGTGGCAAAGGCAAGCCCCACGACAAGCGCGAAGTACTTGCCGCGGTCCCGCATGAGCATCCTGAGCGCGATCCGGTGCATCGTGGCCCACGAGGGTAGCGCGAGGGCGCAGGGGTATTCGGCCGGTCGGCGCGGACGGACGCGGCACAGAGCGGCCGGGCGCCGCGCCGTCGGGGCGTTCCGGGGCGGT
>CALMQD010000229.1 GCA_937871415.1 uncultured Phycisphaerales bacterium
CCCTCGGTGTGCCTCGCCGGTTGGTTCGGCCTCCCCGTCCTCGCGCTCTTCGCGACTGGCCGGACGCTCCTCCGTTGTGCGGGCTTCTCGCGTCGCTCGCTCTTCGCGCGCCGGCGCCGAACGCTCCGGCTTCTCCGCACGCTCTTCACGCGCCGGCTTGGGCTCCACACGCCGCTCGCTCGCCGGCTCGCCCGCCGTCACGACGCGCGACTTCGACCCGCGTTGCGTCACACGACCCCGGGGCTCGCGCGATTCCGACTTATCCTCGGCAACAGTCTGCTTGGCCATGTTTGATTCTCAGATCCTGCGAGCGCACACACACTGGTCGGGTCTCACCGACCCGTGCCGCTCGCGTTGGACAACTCTCTTGGATTCGTTTGCGACATCAAGCGCGGAACATTCCGGCACTGTGGTCCTGTTTTCCAGGAACGGGCGTCCGACCTGCCGCCATCAATCGAAAGTCGGATCGATCAACCGAAGATCACGCCTGCACGCGGCAGGACAGGCAAAGAAAAGGGGGAGGGGGAAGAACGCGGCTCCCGTCAGCGGCCTTCCGCCACAAGAACCCACCTTCTCCAACTCTGCTTTCGGGGCGCACACGAGCGGGCGCCGCCGTTACTTCTCCGATGGGCGGCCTGATCGGTTTCAGGCCTTTTCAACGGCACCAGTCGCCATCGCGTCCGATGCCTGTTCCTAAACCCTGTCCGGACCCCGTTACGGGCCTTGCGGGTGCTGCATTCTGGCTGGGATTTCCCCACCCCCTCCCAGTCCGACCCCCGTCGAGACATGCAAAGTATACCACGCCTGGGGCGCAAGGGAAGGGACTTCACAACTTGGGGACTCCCGACCCATCGGCCGTCCGCGACCCGCGGTTGAGCACCTCTTCCAGAATCCGCTTCACCTCCGCCCCCAGGTGTTCGTTCCGGGACGACCCGTTCACCACATACCCCGACCTCGACCGTTTCTCCTCCAGCGGCATCTGCGCCCGCTCCCGCCGGTCCAACTCCTCCTCGCTCCACCCGCGCTTGCTCTTCACCCGCTCCAGCCGCTCCTCACGCGGCGTGTCCACGAACACCACCGCGTCGCACTCCTTCTCCACCCCCGCCTCGAAGAGCAGCGGCGCATCAATCACCGCCGCGCGACACCCGTACTCCCGCGCCGCCTCCACCATCTCCGCGCGAGACCGCTTCACCAGCGGGTGAACCAGCGCCTCCAGCCGCAGCCGTTCCGGCGCAGACTTGAACACGATCTCCGCGACCTTCGCCCGGTCCACCCGACCGTCCTCGGTCAGGATCCCCTTCCCCCACCACGACACGAGTTCATCTCGCACCGCCTCGCGCTTCAGCACGTCCTTCGCGAGCCGGTCCGAATCCAGCACCAGGCACCCGAGCTCTCCCAGCAGCCGCGCCACGTGCGACTTGCCCGACGCGATGCCCCCCGCCAACCCGATGACCCGCGGCCTGTCGCTCATGCCCCCATCGTTCGCCCCAACCCCGCCCTTGGCTCCGCCGCGCTCCCCGATAACGCCAGTCCCCTCGCCCGCCCGCCGGATCTTCCCCAGCACCTCATCGGGCCCGCGCACCCAGCGCCACGCCGCGTCCAGCCCCCCGCCGCTCGCCGCCGTCGATACCCCCACCGTCCCCAGCCCCAGCACGCGCTCCAGCAGCGTCGAGTGCACAAGGCTGGTCCGGATCGCGCTCAGCGGCACATCCACCACCAGCCGCCGCAACACCCCCGTCCGCGCCAGCACGCGCTTCTCCGTGAGCACATACCGCGCACACGCGCGCCACAACCACCAGTACACCACCAGCCCCGCCGCGACGACCGCGCACAGCAAGGCCAGCGGCCAAAGCGTGAGCGGCGCCGGCAGCACCGCCCCGGCCACCACGCTCCCCGCTGCGATCACCCCCAGGAGCACCAGCCACCGCAGCGGCGCAAGCACCACGCACCACAGCGACGCCCGCGGCGAAAGCAGCACCCGCTCGCCGCCGGGCACAAGCCCGCCCGCTCCGTCATGGACCCCCTCGCTCAGCACAGGTACCGCGCCGGCTGAGGCGGCAACACCACGATGTCCGGCATGTTGCGGTAGTACCCGTCGTAGTCCAGGCCGTACCCGATCACGAACTCGTCCTCGATCTCGAACCCGACGTAGTCCACCTCGACGTGCTCGTCGCGCCCCGCCGCCTTGTGCTTGCTCAGGAGCACCGCGATCCGCAGCGACGCCGGGTGCTGCGCCGCGATCAGCCGCTTGAGCAGCCCCAGCGTGCGCCCCGAGTCCAGAATGTCGTCGATGATCAGCACGTGCGCGCCGCCCAGGTCCGTCGGGATCCCCCCCTGGATCGTCGCGCCCTGCGACGACGTCGCCGTCCCCGGGTACGACGAGATCGTCACGCACCGGATGTTCATCTGGTGCGGAATATGCCGCACCAGGTCCGCCGTGAAGATCAGCGCCCCCGTCAGGATCGGCATGAGCACGATCCGCTGCGTCGGGTCGTCCGCGAGCGCCGGCGCCAGGTCGCGCGTCACCTGCCGCCCGAGCTCCTCGACCCGTTGGGCGATCCGCTGGCGCGAGATGAGAACGCGGGGGGCGTCCATGAACCAAGCGTACCGGACCCGTGCCCCGCGCGCCAAGCCCGCCCCCGCCGCCCCCCGTTACCATCCCTGCCGTGAACAAGACCCAGGCCAGGCACCGCGTCTCGGAACTGCGTTCCCTCCTCGACAAGGCCAATCGCGCCTATTACGTCGACGCTTCCCCCATCATGTCCGACAAGGAGTTCGACACACTCCTTTCCGAACTCGCGCTCCTCGAACAACAGCACCCCGATCTCGACGACCCCGCCAGCCCCACCCACCGCGTCGGCGGCGAGCCCATCGAGGGCTTCGAGACCCGCGCCCACGCCCGCCCGATGCTCAGCATCGACAACTCCTACGAAGACGGCGACCTCCGGCGCTGGCACGACCGGATGCTCCGCGGACTCGGAATCGAGACCGCCGACCCCGGCCTCTTCGCCGCCGGTCACGCCCACGCGGACAGACTCCCCCTCATCATCTGCGACCCCAAAATCGACGGTGTCGCCGTTTCCCTCCGCTACGAGAACGGTCAACTCGCCTACGCCCTCACCCGCGGCGACGGCACGCGCGGCGACGACATCACCGTCAACGCCCGAACCATCCGCTCCATCCCCCTCCGCCTCGCCGCCGCTAAAGACACCGACATCCCCGACGTCCTCGAAGTCCGCGGCGAAATCTACATGCCCACCGCGGAGTTCATCCGCATCAACCAGGAGCGCGAGAAGGACGACCTCGAACTCTTCGCCAACCCGCGCAACGCCACCGCCGGAACCCTCAAGCAACTCGACCCGCGCATCGTCTCGGCCCGGCGCCTCGCCTTCGTCGGCCACGGGCGCGGCGAAGTCTCCGACGGATTCGCCGAGACACACTCGGACTTCGTCGCCCGACTCCGCGCCCTCGGCATGGCGATGAACCCCGTCCTCGCTTCGTCGAAGAAGATCGACGACATCATCCGCGCCATCCACGACTGGGGATCCAAGCGCGCCGCGCTCCCCTACGCCACCGACGGCATGGTCGTCCGTGTCGACTCGTGGGACCTCCAGAACCAACTCGGCTTCACCTCCAAAAGCCCGCGCTGGATCACCGCCTTCAAGTACCCGCCCGAGCGCAAGATCACCCGCCTCCTCCGCGTCGACCATCAGGTCGGCAAGACCGGCAAGATCACGCCCCGCGCCGTCATGGAGCCCATCGTCCTCGCCGGCACCACCGTCCAGCACGCCACGCTCCACAACTACGGCCTCATCCGCAAGAAGGACATCCGCCTCCACGACTTCATCGAGGTCGAAAAAGCCGGCGAGATCATCCCTTACGTCGAGGGCGTCGTCCTCTCCCAGCGCGAGCCCGGAAAAACCCGCAAGATCGAAGCCCCCGAGCACTGTCCCGAGTGCGGCGGCCCCGTCGAGATCGAACCCCCGGAGGCCGAGAGCAACCCCGAACTCGAGACCGCCCGCCGCTGCGTCAACCCCGAGTGCCCCGCGCAGATCCGCGAGAAACTCATCTGGTTCGCCGGCCGCAAGCAGATGGACATCGACGGCCTCGGCGAGAAGACCGTCGATCAGATCCTCGCCACCGGCCTGCCCAAGGACGCCCCCGAGCGCGCCGAGGCCGGCGTCCCCGAGAACGCCCGCAAGGTCCCGCTCCGCACCTTCGCCGACATCTTCCGCCTCAAGGACCACCGCGAGGACCTCATCCTCCTCGAACGCATGGGCGAGAAGAAACTCGACAACCTCCTCCAGGGCATCGAAGCCGCGAAGTCCCGCGGCCTCTCGCGCGTCCTGGCCG
>CALMQD010000230.1 GCA_937871415.1 uncultured Phycisphaerales bacterium
TTCCTCGTCGAACTGGTGCCCGGCACGTACAAGGTCGTGGGGATCGACACGTGCGGGGGCTCGACGAGCGAAGTCGCGGTGATCCCCGAGTGCGACAAGATCGCCGAAGTTTCGATCGTCGTCGCGGAGTGCCACTAAGGCACCGGGGACGGGGGCGCGGAAAGGTCTCGCCGCGAATCGGTATGCACAACTGAGCGCAGGCCCGGGTGAACACCGGGCCTGCGTTTTTTCGTGGTGCTTGGGGAGATTCGGGAGGCATTGGCGATCGGAGCGCGCGTCCCCTGAAATGGTCCCGCGCGGCGGGGTTGGCCGATATCGGCAGGCCGGGCCGCGCCGGGATCGGTGCGCGCCTTACCTTGAGGGGATCGCGGCGCAGGCGCCGGCGCCCGCCGCCACCTCCCTCATCCCCGCCGGACCGTTTCGAAGCCAGGAGAGACCCATGCCGCTACCCGTTCCCGCCCCCAGCAGCGCCGATGTCGGACTCGTGGGCCTGGCGGTCATGGGCGCGAACCTCGCGCTGAACATGGCCGACCACGGGTTCAAGGTGGCGGTCTACAACCGAACGACGGCGACGACCGAGGAGTTCATCCGCGACAACCCGCCGAGCGTCATCGGTCCGGGCGGGGCGCTGGTGCCCGCGGCGGACATCAAGGACTTCGTGCGGAGCATCAAGAGGCCGCGGCGGATTGTGATCCTGGTGAAGGCGGGGCCGGGGACGGACGCGGTGATCAACAGTCTCGTGCCGCACCTGGAGGCGGGCGACTGTGTCATCGACGGCGGCAACGCGGAGTGGACCGACACGGTGCGCCGCGAGAAGGAACTCAACGCCAAGGGCCTGCTGTTCGTGGGGTCGGGTGTCTCGGGCGGCGAGGAGGGCGCGCGGTTCGGGCCTTCGCTCATGCCCGGCGGCCAGCCCGCCGCGTGGGAGCTGCTCAAGCCGGTGTGGACGGCGATCGCGGCGAAAGTGGACGCCAAGAGCGGCAAGCCGCTGATGGGCGCATCGCGCGGCAAGCCGGTGGCGCGGGACGCGGGCGTGGCGTGCACGACGTACATCGGGCCCGGCGGCGCGGGTCACTACGTGAAGATGGTGCACAACGGGATCGAGTACGGGGACATGCAGCTCATCTGCGAGGCGTACCACTTCATGCGCGACGCGCTGGGGATGAGCAACGCGCAGATGGCCGCGACGTTCGCGCAGTGGAACACCGGCGAGCTCGACAGTTTCCTGATCGAGATCACGGCGGACATCCTGAAGCAGAAGGACCCGGTGACGGGGAAGGACTTCGTGGACATCGTGCTGGACGCGGCGGGGCAGAAGGGGACGGGGAAGTGGACGATCAACAGCGCGCTGGACCTGGGGGTGCCGGCGCAGACGATGGCCGAGGCGGTCTTCGCGCGGAACATCAGCGCGATGAAGGACGAGCGCGTGGAGGCGGCGAAGGTCTTGAAACCGCCGGCGCGGCACCACCATGACCACTCGCACCCGCCGCAGAAGGACTGGGTGGCGTGCGTGCGCGACGCGCTGTACTGCTCGAAGATCTGCTCGTACGCGCAGGGGTTTGCGCTGATGACGGCGGCGAGCCGCGCGAACAACTGGGGTCTGAAACTGGGGGAGATCGCGATGATCTTCCGGGGCGGGTGCATCATCCGGGCGCGCTTCCTGCAGAAGATCTTCGAGGCCTATCAGCGGCGCGCCGACCTGCCCAACCTGCTGCTGGACCCGTACTTCGCGGGGGTGATCGAGCAGGCGCAGGCGAACTGGCGGGCGATCGTGGCGCGCGCGGCGGTCGAGGGCGTGCCGGTCCCGGCCTTCGCCTCGGCGCTGAGCTACTTCGACTCGTACCGCAGCGCCGCGCTCCCCGCGAACCTGCTGCAGGCGCAGCGCGACTACTTCGGCAGCCACACGTACGAACGCACCGACGGCCCGCGCGGGAAGTTCTATCACCTGGACTGGACCGCGCCCGGGCGTCCGCAGAAAGAGGCTTGAACCCTGTCCGCGTCGCCGGGCCATCTCGGACCGCCCTTCCCGGGCGCGCCCTTCGCGGGCGCCGGGGGCGTGTCGCGTCTGGACCAGCTGGGCGTCGCGGCGAGGCTGACCCTCCCGCGTCGCCAGGGGGCCGGGCTCGCGTCGGCGATCGCGGCGCCCCCGCCGCCCACCGGGCCATCGCAGGTCTCGGGTGTGGTGTGGCCGCAGACGCTGGCGACCGAGCGCCTGCTGATGCGTCCGCTGCAGGTCTCCGATCGCAGGGAGTTCCTGCGCGCGGTGCGTGAGAGCCGAGACGCCGCGGCACGGTTCATGCCCCTGCTGCTGCCCAACGAGAGCGAGCACGACGCCTTCTCGCGTCAACTGGCGCAGCGCGAGGCCGGGGACCTCACGGGGCGCGACTGGCGTCGGATCGCGGTCGACCGGACCGGGCGCATCGTCGGCGGGTTCAACGTCAACGACATCCGTCGCGGGCTGGAGAACCGCGGCGAGATCACGCTCTGGGTCCACCCCGGCGTTGCCGGGCGCGGGCTGGCGACCGAGGGTCTGGCGGCGCTGGTGGAGATGGCGCTGGCCCCGCTGGTCCCGCGTGCGGCGGGGGAGCAGTCCCGTGCGGCGCGCGGCGGGCTGGGGCTCACGTGCGTGCGGGGGCTCATCTCCCCCGACAACGCCGCGTCCATCCGGCTGGTCAAGCGGCTCGGATTCGTGCTCGAGCCGGCGAGCGCGCCGATCGAACTGATCCTCGGCGGCGCGGCGGCGCCGCACGACGAGTACGTGCGTTACGCGACGCCCCTGGACGAGGCGGCGTCGCGGGTCGTCCGCACGCTCCATGAACTGCCGGCGTTCATGCGTCGCGACATCCGCAAGGTGCTGCGCCTCGAGAGCGCCTCGAACCTGCGCGTGTTCTGATCCGTCGACGCGACTCGACGGGGGATAGGGGCGGGTCAGAACTTCTTGCGAAGGCGGGCCGCGGGGATGTTCAACTGCTCGCGGTACTTGGCGACGGTGCGTCGGGCGATCTCGATGCCGCGCTGCTTGAGGGCCTCGGCGATGGCGTCGTCGCTGAGGGGGCTCTTGGGGTCTTCGGCGTCGATGACCTCCTTCATGGCGGCGCGGATGGCGTCCCAGGAGACGTCCTCGCCGCTGCTGGTCTGTGTGCCGCCGCTGAAGAACCCGCGGAGGGGCACGACGCCGCGCGGGGTCTGGACGTACTTGTCGGCGACGGCGCGGCTGACGGTGGCGACGTGCACGCCGAGCTGATCGGCGACGAGGGTCATGGGGAGGGGCTTGAGGAACTGGGGCCCGTAGTCGAAGTACTCGCGCTGGGCGTCGACGACGACGCGGATGACGCGCTCGAGCGTGCGCTTGCGCTGCTCGACGGCCTCGATGAGCCACTGCGCGTTGCCGAGGTTCTTGCGGATGAACTCCTTGGTCTGCTTGGGGGCGGACTTCTCCTTGGCGAGCATGGCGTACTCGCGGTTGATCCGCAGGTTGGGCAGGCGCCGGTCGTTGAGGTAGACGATGTAGCGGTCCTGGTCCGGGTCGTGCTCGACGATGGCGTCGGGGACGATGATGCCGGGGGCCTCGTCGACGAGCTGACGCCCGGGCGCGAGGTTCAGGTGGCGCATCCGCTCCATCGCCTGCGCGATGCGCGCCATGGGCTCGCCGGTCTTCTCGGCGATGCGCGGCAGGCGGTTCTGCGCCAGGTCCTCGAGGTGGTCGCTCACCAGGCGCCGCACCAGGTCCCACAGCGAGCGCTCCTCGGGCGTCCGCGCGTGCTCGTCGACGAGGGCGTCGATCTGCAGGAGCAGGCACTCGCGCGTGTCGCGCGCGCCCACGCCCGCCGGCTCGAGCAGCAACTGCAGCGCGTGCAGCGCCCGCTCCAATCGCTCCGGCGCCGGCTTGTCCTCCGGGCCGCCGGGCAGGCGGTCGATGATCGTGGCCAGGTCGGTGCGCAGGTAGCCGTCGTCCTCGATGTAGCCGATGATCGCGTCGCCCAGCGGGCGCAGCCCCTCCTCCACGTCGCTGAGGTGCCACTGCTCGCGGAGCTGGTCCTGGAGCGAGGCGCCGCGGCTGGCGGTGTTGCTCAGCGCCTCGGCCTTCGCGTCCGCGTCGCCCCCGCCGGGGCGCGAGAACTCGCTCCCCAGGCCGGCGTCGCGCCGGAAATCGAGCCCGTCGGCGGCGGCGTGGCTGGTCGGGACGCTCTCGGCGTCGAACTCGTTGCCGGCCAGGTCGGGGTTGTCGCGCTCGAAGTCGTCGAGGCGCGAAAAGTCCTCGGCCCCGCTGCTCTCGTCGATGGTCAAGGGGCGCGACTGCTCGTCGAGGGCATCCTGGCGGCGCTCCTCGATGGCCTCGACCCGGGCGGCGCCCTCGAGCTCACGCCCCGGACCGTCGGCGCCGAGCGCGTCCTCGTCGCCGTCGGCCGCCTCCAGCGTCACGTTGCTCTCGAGTTCCTGCGCGATGCGTTCCTCCAACTGGAGGATGGGCATCTGGAGGATCTCCATGGACTGGATCATCCTCGGGGCCAGCTTCATCTGCTGGCTCATGCGCATGTGTTGTGACGCATCGAAACGCATAGGGCTCAACCACCATATCGGGCCGCGGCCCGCTTGTCCCGCGCATTCTCCCCGGACCGGCCCCGGCGAGCGGTCCCGCCCGGTGTCAGGTCACGGCGCGACGCCCCTGGATGGCGTCGGCGAGGACGGCCTTGCTGGCGTACTCGAGCTGCGAACCGGTCGGCAGCCCGCGCGCCAGGCGCGTGAGTTTCACGGCTCGACGCGCGATCTGGTCGGCGAGGTAGAGCGCCGTGCCGTCGCCCTCGAGCGTCGGGTTGAGCGCGAGCACGACCTCCCTCACCGGCACGCCGCCGGCATTGAGCGCGGGCGTGTCGAGACGCTCCAGCAGGTCGTGCACGGTGAGGTCGCCGGCGCCGACGCCTTCGAGCGGCGAGATGCGCCCCATGAGCACGTGGTACACGCCCTTGTACAGGCCCGTCTGCTCCAGGGCGATGAGGTCCTTGGGCTGCTCGACGACCATCACCGTCGACGCGTCGCGCGTCGGCTCGGGGAGCGACGCCTGAGCACAGATCGCGCACAAGCGCTCGGAGCCCGGCGCGCCGTCGGCGCCGTTGGCGGAGTCGGCGAGGTTGTAGCAGACGCGGCAGTGGCGCACGCGGAGTTTCACGTCCTCGACCGCTTTGGCC
>CALMQD010000231.1 GCA_937871415.1 uncultured Phycisphaerales bacterium
CGAGCGCCTGGGCAAGACGCCGGTCGACCCACGCCTCAAGATCATCCCGACCACCGAGATCATCGGCATGGACGAGTCGCCGGCCAAGGCCGTGCGCTCCAAGCCCGACTCCTCGATTGTCCGCATGGCCCGCCTGGGCTCGCACAAGAGCGAAGCCCCGTGCGACGTCGTGCTCAGCGCCGGCAACACGGGCGCCTGCGTCGCCGCGGCCACGATGCACATGCGGCGCCTGCCCAACGTGCACCGCCCCGGCATCGCCGTGACCATCCCCGCGTTCCACGGCCCATTGGTCATGTGCGACGCCGGCGGCAACCCGCTCCCGCGCCCGTCGCACCTCTGGCAGTACGGCCTGATGTCCGAGGTGCTCGCGAAAGTCCAGCACGGCATCGCGGCGCCCCGCGTCGGCCTCATGAACATCGGCTCCGAAGAGGGCAAGGGCACCGACCTCATCAAGGCGACGCACGACCTGCTCAAGCGCACGCCGAACCTGAACTACATCGGCTACGTCGAAGGACGCGACCTCTTCGACGGGGTCACCGACGTCGTCATCACCGACGGCTTCGTCGGCAACACGCTGCTCAAGATGGCCGAGGGCCTGGCCCGCGGCCTGTTCAAGGCCGTCGCCCACGAGATCTTCACCCGCTCGCCGGACCTGGGTCTCCAGCTCGAGCCGGTCTTCAAGGAGATCTACCGCCAGAACGACTACCACGAGTACGGCGGCGCGCCACTCGTGGGTGTCAACGGCGTGTGCATGATCCTGCACGGTTCGAGCGAGGCCAAGACCGTCAAGGCCGCCATCCGCAACTCCAAGAACTACGTGCAGCACCACGTGAACCAGTCGATCGTCGAGCGACTGGCCGAGGTTGCCGGCATGGTCGCGCCCGAGTCCGAGCCGGCCTGAGCCCCCGAAACCCGGGTTTTCCGCGCGGGCGCCTCGCCCGATGCGCCTATCGTGCTGGGTCATGAGAGCGGACCAACCTTCGACCGGACAACCGGGACGCGCCGGCCTGCTCACGCCCCGAGGCGTGACCATCAAGGGGACCGGGTTCGCGCTCCCCAGCCGCGTCCTCGCCAACCAGGACCTCGAGAAACTGATGGACACCTCGGACGAGTGGATCGTCCAGAGGACGGGGATCCGCACCCGGCGCATCATCGACAAGGACAAGAAGGAATCCACCTGGACGCTGTCGACCGAGGCCCTGCGCAACGCGATCACCGCCTCCGGCCTCAAGGGTTCCGATCTGGACATGGTCATCGTCGCGACGATGACCCCGGAGATGCCGTGCCCCGCGAGCGCCTGCCGCGTCGCCGCCGCCGTCGGCGCCGGTCACGCCGGCGCGTGGGACCTCAACGCCGCGTGCTCGGGCTTCGTGTACGGCCTGAACGTCGCCGAAGCGCTCATCCGCTCCGGCGCCTACCGGACGATCGGGCTCGTCGGAGCCGACACGCTCAGCAGGCACATGGACTACTCCACCTCGGGGCGCGGCACCGCGATCATCTTCGGCGACGGCGCCGGCGCGGTGGTCATCCAGGCGACCGACGACCCACGCCAGGGCGTTCTCGCCCAGGCGATGCACTCCGACGGCGAGGGATGGAAGGACATCTTCATCCCCACCTGCCCCGCCGATTTCCCGGACTGCACCCCCGTCGATCCCGCCAAGTACGGGTTCGTGCAGATGAACGGCGCGACGGTCTTCAAGTTCGCCGTCGGCACATTCCCCGAGATCATCGCGCAGACGCTCTCCAGGGCCGGCCTCCAGGCCTCCGACGTCGACATGTACGTCTGCCACCAGAGCAACGCCCGCATCCTCGCCGCCGCCCGCGAGCGCTTCGGCCTGCCGCCCGAAAAACTCTACGTGAACATCGAACGCTACGGGAACACCGTCGGCGCGAGCGTCCCGATCTGCCTGCACGAACTCTGGGCCTCCGGGCGCGTACAACCCGGGATGAAGGTGATGTTTGTCGCCTTCGGCGGCGGACTGACCTGGGGAACGAGCCTGTGGCAACTGTGAGCGCCCGAACAACCCGGCGGCTCTCCTCCGAGCGGTTCATCCGCGTCGCCAGGGCGCTCTCCGACCCGCAGCGCGTGGCGCTGCTCGAGCGTATCGCGCGCGAGCCCGAGGTCGCCTGCAAGACGCTCGTCGAGGAGTTCCACATCACGCCCGCGACGATCTCGCACCACATCAAGGAGCTCGCCGAGGCGGGCCTCATCGACTACCGGCGCGAGGGCAAGTGCGCACACTTCAAGGTCCGCGCCGCGACCATGGCCGCGTTCCGCCAGAACCTCGCCGCACTCTCGCAGTTCCCGGCCTCCGGTCCCGGGGCGCGCCCCCGCCGCTCGACGGCCCGCGCCAAGGTGTCTCCCAAGGCCGTCGCGGGCTGACCGCCGCCCGCGCGGCCCGGCTTTCCCGCAGATCCGCGACCCATGCACCGGACGCTATGGCCCGCAATCGGCCGCTGGACTCCCCGCGTCGGCGCGAATACTTTGATGATCATCGAACAATCGCGTCCCCGCCCCGCGGGGCCGCAACCCTCACCCAGGAGCAGCACCGATGGCCCAGGAAACAGGACGCGTCGCGATCATCACCGGCGGCAACAAGGGCATCGGCCTCGAGACCGGCCTGCAACTGGCTCGTCAGGGCGTAACGGTGCTCCTGGGCGCGCGCGACCTCGCCAAGGGTGAGAAGGCCGCGCAGGGGCTCAAGAAGGAAGGCCTCGACGTCCGCGCGATCCAGCTCGACGTGACGGACCAGGCGTCGATCGGCGCCGCAGTCGGTCGCGTCGAGCGCGAGTTCGGGCGCCTCGACATCCTCGTGAACAACGCGGCGGTCATGGTCGACGGCCGCCCCGCTTCCCCCAGCACCGTCCCGGTGTCGGCCTGGCGCGAGACCTTCGAGACCAACGTGTTCGGCCTCGTCGCGGTCACGCAGGCGTTCCTGCCCCTGCTCCGCAAGAGCGCGGCCGGGCGCATCGTGAACCTCTCGAGCATCCTCGGCTCGCTCGCCGAGCACTCGGACCCGGCTTCACCGATCTACCACGCCCTCGTGCCCGCGTACGACGCCTCGAAGGCCGCGGTGAACATGTTCACCGTCGAACTCGCGCACGAACTCAAGGACACGAAGATCAAGGTGAACGCGGCCCACCCGGGCTGGGTCAAGACCGACATGGGCGGCGCGGAGGCCCCGATGGAACTCACCGACGGCGCCAAGACCAGCGTCTGGCTCGCCACCCTGCCCGACGACGGCCCCACCGGCGGCTACTTCCACATGATGGTCCACATGCGCTGGTGATCGATGCGCGCCGGTGCTCGACTCACGCCCGCGCGGCCGGGGTGTCCTTCCACGTCGGCGCCTTGCGGTTGCTCATCGTCCACAACTTCTCGAGCAGCAGCCGCAGGTTCTGACGCGTCGCGCCCGAGATCGTCAGCAGCTCGTCGCCCCGCCCGAGCCTGG
>CALMQD010000232.1 GCA_937871415.1 uncultured Phycisphaerales bacterium
GTACCGGAGTTGGTACCAGCCGGGCAATCCGTGGACCGTGAACACGCCGTCGGCGTTGGTCTCGGAGCTGTGCAGGTCTTGCCCGCCGTTGGAGCTGTTTTGAGAGAGCAGTTGGACCCGGACGCCGGCGGCCCGCAGGAGTCGCGCCCCCACGGCGCCGGCGGCGACAACCAGCCGCCCGCTCCGCCCGCGCCCTCGTCCCCGACAACTGCCCCCGCACCCCCGCCCGAATCCGACGGGAAGGAAAACAAGCCGCAGCCCAGCGAACCGGCAACACGGCAAGACCCGAAGCCGACCGAGCCCACCCCCGCGACCCAGCCGCGCCCGCCGGTCGAAGATGCGCCGCAACCGAAACCCCAGGTCGATGCGCCGAGTCCCGAGACATCCGCCGAAGAACCGGCGACCCCGCCGCTTGCGGAGACGTCGAACGCGGAGAGGCCAGCCGAGGCCGCTTCGGGCGTCGACATCGAACTCAACGCCCCGCGCCTGGAACTGGGACCGATGTTCCAGCCGGCGCGCCGGTCCGCCGTGCCCGAGCCACAGTCGCGCGAGAAGTCCGACGCGCCGACACCGCAGGCAGACCCGGAGACCTCCCGCCGAGCGCCGGCGCCGCCGGTTTCGCCGGAGCAACTGCGCGAACTCGAGAGGCTCGTGGACGAGATGATGCGATTTGCGCCGAGTTCTCCGGGCGGCACGGGCCCCGCGGGCGACCCGAGCGATGGACCCGCGAGTCCCTCGGCACGCCCCGGCGCCCCCGCCGAACCCAGCGACAAGCAGGTCGACGGAACGTCGCTCGAAGAACCGATCGAGATCGTCCTCGGTCACCCCGCCGCGGCCAAAGGCCTGGAGATCATCACGCGGCGCCCGCAGTTCTCGAAGATCACGCGCGTCGTCGCCTATCCGGACAACCCGCTGGTCGAGGCGACGTTCGCACGCGACGGGCGCGTCATCGCCGCCCGCCTTACCAAGTCCAGCGGCTATGCCGACGTCGACCAGCCGGTGCTCGACGCGGTCTACGCGTGGCGGGCCAAGGGGGAGGCCCTGCAGAAACTCCCGCTCTACCCGGAGCCGGGCTCCGCGGGGGCTCAGGCGGCGGCGGAGAACCCCAAGGCTTTCGGCCTCACGCTGAAGTTCACGATCATCCTGCGCGATGATCGATAAAGTCTGCGCGAGGTCGCGGTGCCGACAACGACCCGCGGGTGCGTCGGAGCACCGCACGATCCGGGAAGCCATGAACCACGGCGTTCGCCACAAACCGCCCCGCCGCCATCATCGCCCGCTGGGCTGGGCGATGCTGGGCGCGGCCGCGTGCATCGCGTCGGCCCGGGCCGAGCCTGCGCCGATCTCGCCCTCGAACCTGTTGACCCCGGCCCAGCCGCTGACGCCGGTCGATCAGCGCTTCCAGGACCTCAACCCGCTGGCGACCAGCCTGAGATCCCTCCCGACCGATCTGCGACAACCCTCGAACTTCGATCGCGTGTACCGCGTGCGCACACCCGGCGGCGCTCAGGACGAGCAGTTCGCGCGCGTGAGCGGCGCCCTGACAGCGCTTTTCCCGCGCTCGGAGTACACGCAGACGAAGCGCGGCACACGGGCGGATGTTCCGGCCGGAACGATCTTCTACATCGGCGGGCTGCCGCACGCCGGACCGGGGCGCATCGGGCCTCACCAACTCGGGGTCGGCGCGCAAGGGTCGCCATGGGCGGCCGTGGAACGCGCCGACAGCCTGGTCGATCGAAGGTTCGATCCCTTTGCGGCGCCGGCGCGCGTCGGACCCGCCGACCCGCTCGCCGCGCCCGCCGAACCCGACCGCTCGCTGTACGAGCATCGCTTCGCGCGCGTACCGCCGGCCCCGCACATCTTTACGGACGAGGCGTATCGCGCACGGCGTCTGCGCGAACTGCTCACCGCCGCGGCGGCAAACCCGTAGTCGGGCGAGCGCTCAAGCCATGGTCCGGGCCTGGGCCGCAATGACAACGCGGCTCCCGTTGATCGGGAGCCGCGAGCCTGGGCAGTGGTTGTGACAGATCCCGAGGCGCGGCCAGCACCACGCTCGCCGTCGGAGCGAGCACGCCGCTCAGCCCTCGACCACACCGAGCAGTTCGTTC
>CALMQD010000233.1 GCA_937871415.1 uncultured Phycisphaerales bacterium
GGGGGCTGAATGTCGCCTGATTCTGCAGGGCGTCGTCACCGTCCAGCCGCGAGCGGTCACTTCGGAATCGTCGTCGGCGCGGGCTCCGCGATCTCGATCCGGTCGGCCCCTAGGTCCCATCGCATCCGCCGCGCGACCAGCGGCGCGGCCGCCTTCTCATCGAACATCGTCACGAGGTTGATCCCCGTCGAGCGGGCCTCGATGATCGACCGCAGCGCGTCGTAGGTCGCGGTCTCGGCCACGATCTTCTTCCGGTCGCCCGACTCGATGTACACGTTCCCCTCGGCGTCGGCGCTGATGAGCCGCCCCGGTTTCACCGACGGGTTCTCCGTCCGCGTCTCGCTCGTGCCGAGTTTCGCGGCCAGTTTCGTGCAGGTCAGCCGCGCGAACGGCTGATTGTCCAGCGGCTTGTGCACCATCTCGACGCCGTCGAGCAGGTCGACCACGCCGGTTTTACGTGTGAAGACCATCGAACCCTTCCAGTCGAACCGCGTCGTGCCGCGGGCTTCGCCCGTCACGGCGCCGTTCGAACTCGGCTTGGCCGCCTCCGCGTCGGTCCGCTGGTCATAGAACAGCGCGCGCCCGGCCGACGGCACCTGCACGTTGCCCGCGACTTCGTCGGCGATGATCCGAGGGCCTTCGAGGTAAACGATCTGGTCCAACTCACGCGGCGGGTGAGCGGTGGAAGCGCTCGCCGTCGCGCCCGAGGCCGGGGCGTAGCGGCGAGATTCGATCGTCGCGTTCTTGCCATCCTCGCGCTCGTAACTCGCGCCGATCGCCTCGGCCCGGAGCACCTGGCGCTCGCCGATGATGACGCTCTCCGCCTCGCCCGCCGCCGCGTTGCGAGTCTGGCGGTCCTGCCGCGGGCCAAGCGTCACGTGGATGCGGTGGGACTTGAGCACGTCCAGCGCGTAAGGGCCCGAGGCTGTCGCGACCGCGTCGCCGTCGCACTCGATTGTGCCGCTCTCCGAGCCGTCCTTGGCCGCGTCGTCGAAGAACATCGAGGTCTTCCACGTCACGCCGAAGGTGTCGGTCTCACTGGGATCGACCGGAGCGCCGCCGGTTGCATTGCTTCCCGACGCGACGGCACGCTCGGCGCTCGGCGGCAAGTGGTGCGAGAACTCGCCGGGTCCGAAGACGTGAACACTCGGCGTGCGCCGGCGCGAGCCGTCGTCGGCGAGGAAGTCGGCCGCGACCTGCTCGCCCTTGAGCGCCGAGCGATCGTCCCTGGCCTCGACGCCGCCGATGAAGAAGGCCTTGCGCAGATCGCTCGTGATGAGGTCGCCTTTGGTGGCAAACTCGAACTCGGCGCGTTCACGCCAGCCGATGGTTCGCGAGCGAGTGAGGTCCTCGGTGTTCACGCCCTGGCTCACCACCATCGGACCGAACTGGTTCGGGTCGGTCTGCGACGGCGGCGTGGAGGCGAGCAGGCCCGGCCCGGTCATCTCGACCTTTCCGGTGGAAAGATGCGCGAGTACCTTGCGCCCGGCGTACAGCCCGCCGCCGCCGCCCGGCATGTGCACCCACGAGTCGCTCAACCCGCGGGCCTGCGCGGAGTCGATCGCGCGGAGCGTGAGCACGCGCGGCGTCGCGGCGTACTCCACAATCTCGCTCTGACCCACCGCGCCGGTGGCCTGGTCGCGGAACCGCACCTTGCCCGCCTTCTCCGCCGAGAACCGGGCGAAAAGGTGATTGGCGTCGGCAAGTTCAGCGGGCGAGTCCGTGAGAGGCGACGCGGAGAGCGTTCCCTGCCAGGTCAGTACGATGTCGCCGTCGGCGGGTTTGAACAGGTGCGGCCGGACGACGACCACCGTCGAGTCCGGTTTGGCCCCGGGAGTGTCCGGGTGAGATGAAGACGGGTGCGAGCCCCGGGCTTCTGCGGGGCCTGCCGCGGCGCTCGGTGCGCTTGGATCGCCCGGGTCGGCGGTTTCGTTCTCTGCGGGCGAAGCGCCCTCGATCGGTTCGTATCGCTCGTAAGCGACC